>LLZO01000030.1 GCA_001567545.1 Candidatus Tepidiaquacellales bacterium OLB5 | reverse complement strand
TTTTGCTGGAGGAATTCCAGCTTCGCTTCTATTACCGGGTGGTCCGGCACTTCAAAAGGCAGCTTTGTTACTATTACGTTACGCAGGCTGTGACCCGGTATATCAACTCCCATCCAGAAGCTATCTACCCCGAATAAAACCGAATTTTCATCATCACGGAAATGATTCAGTATTTTATTGTTCGGCATTCCGTTATGCTGCGCATACAGGTTTATACCTTCACCCAGAAAATCTTCAAGCAGTTTGTTATATGCTGTTTTAAGCAGCTTGTTGCTGGTGAACAGCACAAGCGCTCCGCCGCTGGTCAGCTTCACGCATTCTTTAATTTTTTCAGTGATTATTTTTTCAAAATCACTTTCATTAAGAATATCGCTGATCTTGTATTTTTGTGTTTTTTCCGGTTCGGGTACATCTTTAAAAACATGAATCTTCATCTGCCTGCCGTAATCAAACGGCGTTTCAATAATTTCACCGCTGATACTTTCAGCGCCTATTGTATTCTTAAAGAATTCCAGGTTATTGTTTGTTGAAAGAGTTGCAGATGTCATAACGCTTAAGCGGTTCTTTGCAAAAACATTTTCCCTGAAGTATTCAGCCATATCGATAGGAGAGATGCAAAGGTCAATATTATTCCTTGCCCTGCCTTTGTATTCTATCCAGTAAACATATTCATCACTTTTTTGTTCAAGGAAAAACTCAAGATTGTTTCTTATACGGGTGAATTTAGTGAAGTAATTTTTTATTTCATCCTGTTCAATATCATTTTTTGCAAGCGGAGTGGCTTTTTTCAGCTCTATGGTAAGCTCAAGTATTGAATTAAGCAGTTCCGCTCCAAGCTTAACCGGATTCTTTATCCTGATTGCGCTTTTATGCGCCTGTGCATGGTAAATATCATTTACGTGTGAATGAAGCATTTTAAAAAAATGCTCATTATCGTGGTAAACTATTTCAATTGCTTTTTTAAGCCGGTCTGCCTGTTTTAATGAAAAAAATCCTTTCCCTGTTCTTGGGTTGTACAGCTTGTTCAGCCAGAACCGTATCTGCTCTTTTGATACAGAAGGCGATACCCGCTCTGCTGCAATTTGCTCAATTGTGTGAGCTTCATCAAATATTACAAAATCATTATAATATAAATAACCCTCTGCATCACGTTCATAAAATCCGAACAGGGTGAAGAATAAATGATGGTTCAGTACAAGCAGGTCAGCATCCTTCATTTTTTGTTTAGCCTGCTGGTAAAAGCAGTTTGTATCAGCACCGCCGCATGATTTCTGCGTACAGACGCCTTCTTCGGCAAAAATTTCGCTCCATACGGCATCATCAATAGGGAAAGGCATATCCTGTCTTGTTCCTTTGCCTTCGCGGTTAACATGGTCATAAATTTTCTGCAGCACCTGCTGCTCTGCTGTCATAAACAGCGAGCCTTTTTCTATCATAGCTTTATTAAGCCGCTTGGTGCATATGTAGTTATTCCTGCCCTTAAGTATTTCGTACTTAAATTCCACAGGAAGAATTTTAGCCAGTGCGGGAATATCTTTATTTATAAGCTGCTCCTGCAGGTTTATTGTACAGGTGGAAATTATTGCTTTGCGTTCATTGTTAAGCGCATAAATTATTGAGGGGACAAGGTAAGCAAGTGATTTGCCAACACCTGTTGGAGCTTCGATTATATTATGAGTGCCGTTTTCAAGTGATTCAGCTATGCTAACTGCCATTTGCTGCTGCTGGCGGCGGTATTCAAATCCGTCAAGCTGAGACAGCAGCCCGTTAGGGGAGAAGATATTTTGAATCTCATTTGTAAAATCTGACATATT
>LLZO01000029.1 GCA_001567545.1 Candidatus Tepidiaquacellales bacterium OLB5 | reverse complement strand
ATTCATCACCGGGTTCTGTTATTACCTGCTCAAAAGGAGCATAAACATCGTTAATTTCAAAGTTGCTTTCCGGTTTTATTTTAGGCTCTGCAAAAGCTGTATCCAAAGCAGATTCAATTTCACTTTTAAATCCGGTACGTATGTTTAAAATTTTATCTTCATCAAGTAACCCTTCATTAATGAGATAAGCTTCATAATTTTTAACCGGATCTTTTGTTTCCCATTTTTCAAAAAGCTCTTTTGGTACATATTTAACCCCGGATGCTTCTTCATGTCCCCGCATGCGGAATGTCATACATTCAATAAGCACCGGACGCGGTTTTTTCTTCATGCTGTTTCTAAGGGTAAGTATCCTGTCATATACTTCCAGCAGGTTGTTTCCGTCTATTTGGTAAGCTTCCATACCGTAGCCAATAGCTTTATCAACAAGGGCTTTGCACCTGTACTGCTCGCTTACCGGGGTTGAAAGTCCGTAAGCATTATTTTCAATAATAAATATTACCGGCAGATCCCACACAGCCGCAACATTTAATGATTCATGGAAGTCACCTTCGCTTGTTCCGCCATCGCCTGAAAATACAGTGGTGATTTTAAGGTCATTACTGATTTTTTTCATGGGGTCACCACCCCTTGTTCTTAAAAGCTCTGCCAGTGCTATACCGTCAGCTATTCCTAGCTGCGGACCAAGGTGGCTTATCATTCCTACAATATGATATTCATTTGTACCGAAATGAAATGAACGTTCGCGCCCTTTGGAAAAACCGTTAAAGCTTCCCTGAAGCTGCATAAATAGTTTTGGTAAAGGAATTCCGCGCGAAGTAAACACACCAAGGTTGCGGTGCATTGGCAGTATGTATTCATCACTAGCCATTGCTTTGGTTACGCCAACGGAAATTGCTTCCTGCCCGATGCCGGAAAACCATTTGCTTATCTTGCCAAGCCGAAGGTTAAGCAGCATTTTTTCTTCTATCATTCTTGGAAGTAAAATTGCTTTATAAAGTTCAAGCATGGTTTCATCTGTATATTTTTTCCGGTTAAATTCCATAGCAGCAGTTTTCAGTTCGTTTGGTTTTTGCATCAGTAAAATATGTGATAATAATTATAAAAAAAGGGAAGATAAGAAATTCTCTTCCCTTATGGAAATAATATTTACAAAATTCTATTCAGCTGGCGGGGGAGTGAATGACCTGGATGCATATTCCTGGTCAAGAATAAGCAGACCTTCGCCTTTGCCGCCGATAAGCTGCATTTTACCAAGTGATTTTGATGCCAGGGCTTCTTCTTCTACCTGTTCATCAACATACCACTTTAAAAAGCTGTTTACGGCGTGGTCATTTTCTTTTATGGCTTCATCCATCAGGTCGTTTATTGATTTGGTGACTTTCTTTTCATGACCAAGAGCTTTTTCAAATACTTCTATTGGTGAAGAAAAATCCACATCAGGTTTTGCGATCTGCTGAAGCTCAACTTTTCCTCCTTTATCAAGCACAAAATGGAATATCTTCATTG
>LLZO01000028.1 GCA_001567545.1 Candidatus Tepidiaquacellales bacterium OLB5 | reverse complement strand
CAGCAAAAGGACTGGAAGAGTCTATTAGCTATAACATTCCCGCATATAAGTTTAACGGCAAAGCCGTTGTTTTTATTGCAGGTTTCAAAAACCACTGCAGTCTGTATCCTTTAACCGCAGAAATTAAAAAAGCGCTTGGAGAAAACCTGAAAAATTTTACAGTAAAGGGTTCAACACTGCAGTACCCGATAGGTAAACCGCTTCCGGCGGAAATTATTAAAAAAATTATTGATGAAAGACTTAAAATTTTGGATTTTTAATAATTTTCATCAATTGAATATTCACTGATTTAAAGTTATTTATTCCTTAAATTGCAATATGATAAAAGATATTAAATTATGGGAAGAATTTGAAAAAGAATGGACTATTTCTCATAAACTTACTATTGAGGAAAGTTTCAGATTATTTGATGAAATGAAAAAGATAGCCATAGATTCAGGTAATTATCCTCCTAAAGATTTGCTTGAAAGTTTGGATGAAAAAGTTAAATTTGTTAAAAGAATGCAAATGATAAAATAATGTCTGAACCTTTGCTTGAAAAAATTTCAGAAGCTTTAAATAAAAATGGGTTGGACTATATAGTAATTGGCGGACAGGCAGTCCTTATATATGGTTATTCACGTTTTACAAATGATATCGATATACTTGTAGGGGTAGATTTTACAAAGCTTAAATTTATAGATGATATTTGTAATGAAATAGGATTAACCAGACTTAAAGATGATGAGTTCACTCGTAAAACAAATGTTATACCTTTGTTTGACCCGAAATCTAATTTCAGGGCTGATCTGATTTTTAGTTATACTGATTTCGAAAAAGAAGCTATTTCGAGAGCTGTTACTGCATTAAAAAACGGCGTATCAGTTCGTTATGCTACAATCGAAGATCTGATTTTGATGAAATTATATGCATCCAGGGCAATTGATATTGAAGATATTAAAAAGCTGGTACTGTTAAATAAAAATATTGATACAGATTACATTTTTAAATGGCTCTCAAGATTTGATGAAGACCCTGAATTAAAATTAACAGAAAAATTCCGTGGAATTCTGAAATAAATTTTACTTTCCCTTTTTAAACGCATCTTTAAGCGAGCTTTTTATCATCTTTCTTCCTTTTTCTCCGCCGAAGTTTATTGTGATCGTTCCCTGGTGTGTTAAGCCAAGATCCTGGTGGTTATAAAACCCATAATCTATTTCAAACAGTGAATAATGCAGTCCAATGCCTCCTGAAAATTTTGAAGGCTCAGTTCCTATCCCGGCTCTAAGATCAACCAAATCATATAATGAATATTCTATGCCCGCTTTTATACTTACAGGAAAGCGTGTATCTTTTTCTATATCAAGCGCTATGTTTAGGTCTGTTCTTGGCTGAACAGATAGTCCTGTCCTGTATACTTGCGGCAGCTTATCATCCTGTGTGCCAATCTTTGGTCTGTTTAAGTTGAATGCAGTAAATCCCCATCTCAAAAAATCGGTTAAATAAGCAAGAGCGCCAACATCAACTCCAATAGTTGAAGCTGAACCGTAATTCTGTATCTTCAGGTTGTAATAATTTATATTAAATCCGTAGTAAATTTTCTTTTTGTAGTTATTGGCATAGGTGGCAGTAACCGTTAGTTCCTTGTATAGCTCAAAACCGTAGGTTTTGGCTGATAAGCCAAATGCGCCGAACTTTGTAGGTTCAACAAAATTTACCGAGCCGTTTGCAAGCTCCTTAAGTCCGTAAGGCGCTGGTGAATAGAATATCGATACTTCCCTGAACGGCAGCTGAGAAATTCCCGCCGGGTTATAATACACGGCATTTGAATTATTAGCAAGTGAAGTGAATGCTCCGCCTATTGCAATCGGTTTTGCTCCTAGGTCAAGCAGCTCAAATTGTGCATAATTAAAACGGAACGAAACTATTAATAAAACAATTATAATTGGTAGTTTTTGTAACATTCTCTGATTTTTATTATGCTAAAATAATCAAAATTTACCATAATATAGCGTGGATTGATTATAACAGCACATTTTGTTAACTTGAAATGTAAAAATATGAATTATTTGTTGAAAATGCAAAAAATATCGTTAAAATTATGCATTTTAATTGCATTAATTTCCTTTGCTTCTGTTCCTGAAAAAGTTCACTCACAGGAGCTTGACGCAACTGTTGATGTTGACGTTTCTGCTATAAATATAGATATCAGGGACAGGCTCTCAAACTTTAAAAATGATGTTCAGAACTATTTGAACAAAACCAGGTTCACCGATGAAAATATTGTAAATGATGTCCGCGGGAAGCCCTATAAAATTAAATGTAACTTTTCATTTTTTTTCCGCACAGCCACTGGCATTGATAGTTATGAAGCGCAGCTTGTTGTGAATGTTCAGCGGAATATTTACCGGACTGAGAACTTTTCTACTATATTCAGGGTAAAAGATGAAACCTGGGCTTTCAATTATGTTAAGGGGCAAAGTTTTTACCATGATGACCTTAAATTCAACAACCTGACAAGCTTTTTAGACTATTATGCCTATATGATCATAGGATATGATGATGATTCATGGGAACCGCTGCTTGGCAAAGCAAGGTTCCAGAAAGCGCAGAATGTTGTAAACCTTGCAATCGCTAACAGCGATGGCAGGGGATGGGTGGATAACTCCAGCTTAAAGCAGTCAAGAAGCGTTTATCCTGCAGAGCTGCTTAATTCCAAATATGATAATTTCAGAAAGGCAGTTTGGAAATATCATTTTTCGGGAATTGATTCGATACAGTATAATAAAAAACAGTCCCTGGAAAAAATTGCCGAATCACTGGAGGTTATCGGCAAAATGAAAAAAGCTGATGTGAGGTCTTTTATCATCAAACAGTTCTTTGATGCAAAGTACCTGGAAATTGCCGCTACATTGGTGGATTATTACGATAAATCAATTTACCGCAGGCTTATGGAGTATGACCCTGACCACTCGGCAATTTACGAAGAGTATGCAAAAAATAATTTATAAATTCAAAAATAAATTTCTAAAGGAGAAAAAGAAGTGATAAATTTTTACAGGAAAACGTTTCTGCTGGCTTTGCTTTTATGTTTTGCAACCGGCTTTTCATATGCAGGCGACCCGTATAAAAGAATAAACAGCGATAAAATTAATCCCGTTAAAACCGAAGCTGAAAAGCTGATGAAAAAGCGCAATGCGCTTTTCAGCCTTGATGCCGATATTAAGCTGGGTGTCGGAATTTCAAACACAAATTTTGAGCTCAACAAACCTGATTCAACAGGGCAGCTAACAACTACATCATCAAAAGTCGGACCATCAATAGGTGCAGTTCTTTCCCTCAACTTCTTTGGTTATGGTTTTACTACCGGATTTATATATGGAAACAAAGGGTTTGAAAGCGGCACTGGTAATAAAACCAATCTCAATTATTTCAACATACCGTTATTACTGTATTTTGATTTTAACGTGGGGCAGAAAGTAAGGGTAGAAGGCAACCTTGGTCCGTACTTCGGGCTTTTAATGTCACAGGATGAAAATACTCTTTATAAAGCCAAAAACTTCGATTTTGGCTTAACAGGCGAGCTTCAGTTTGCTTACATGTTCAATAAATATATGGGTGTGCTGCTTGGCGGTAATTATGAATACGGCGGATTAAATAACCTGAGCAATAACGAGCTGGTAAAAAAGATGACAACATCAACCATTAATATATATACTGGTTTGAAATTTGAACTGTAAATCAGTATTTTTGTAACTTATACAAATAGAAATTAGATAAAAAAATACAGGAGAAAATATGCCTTTTTTAAACAAATTTAAATATTTTTTAGCTTTTGTGATTACTGTTGGTTTTGGTTTGACTGTAATTAACGGATGCGATGATGCAGGTGTTGAAACACCGCTTGACCCGGTTGATACTAACATTGTTCATTATGATAGCATATGGGTAGAAGAATTGGAATCTGCAGGAAGTTTTAATGGAATAAACTTGTTAGATGGTGATCATTGTAATGGTAGTTATGAATTAAGAGATGCTTCACTCGCAGGTGGATTTGATTCAACAGGTACAAATTTCTTTCTAAGATCAGGAATATTCGATAAACTTGATCCAGGTAAAGAAACAAGATGGTTTCAGGTTTCACCAAATATGACACAACAGGAATTCGATACTTTATCTACTATTACTCAAAATGTTGGTTCATCATTAGATACTCTTGATTTTACTCAAGAAACTACTGAATTTTGGGGATATTTTAATTATCCTTTAACAGAATATCCGGTTTATTGTTTCTGGTTAAAAGGTAAAAAGTATGCTAATTTAACTGGCGGTAATAATGTATTCGGAATTATTCGCCCAAAAATATCTTATGATACTAATCCTGGCGGGACATTCGGATTTAGTATTGTTTTTGAAGTCAGGTTAAACAAAGCAGGTGAAAACCATTTTTATCATGCAGCGCATTAAGGTTTTACTGAATAAAAACAAAAGGCGGGTTTAAACCCGCCTTTTTTATTTCCTGTTATCGTTATCAGACCTGCTGTGCAGCTCTGTAAAGTGAAGGTCAGTTGATATGATAGCCATTTTAATGCTTATCAGCTCTGTATGCTCTTTATCAAAGCCCGCCATTGAACATTTCCCGCTGAAGTATTCTTTCTGCCGGCTGAACATATGGTTGAAATTCTGTTCAACTTCCGGCTTCTTTAAGAATTCCGAATAGTCCAAAGCTCTCATTAAATGTTTTTTGATTATTCAAAATTAACATTTAACCGTTAAGGAAATATTAAGATGATATTAATAATATTTTTTTATGGTTAAGATTATTAGGATTTAATTAAATAACATATATTTAATTTAATTTCAGGGCTGGTTCATCCTGTTTCTCAAACGCTGGTTTGGGAAATGATATAATGATAATCTTTAATGTGTTGCCACGACCTTTAGGTCGTGGATAAAAGGATTAAAATAAAAGGGGCTTTAGCCCCGGCTATAGTTCGTATTTTATTCCCCTGTCAGGTACTTAGATCTGATAAATAAAATATCTGTTTCTCAATCTGTCCATTGCGTACTTTGCGTCTTTGCGTGTAAAATAACTTCTAATTGCTTATAACCCGTAAAGCCTTTTTGCATTCTCAGTAGTTATCCTCCCTAGCTCTTCAACACTCATTTCTTTTAGCTCTGCAATTTTCTGCGCTGTATGCTTAATGTATGAAGGCTCATTCTGTTTGCCCCGGTACGGTACAGGGGGCAGGTATGGTGTATCTGTTTCAAGCAGCAAATGTTCAGCGGGAGTATTTTTTACTATCTCATATGATAAATATGTGAACTCATTAGGCTTATAAGTGATATTCCCGGTAAAAGAAATATAAAACCCCATTTTAATGCATTCTGCTGCTTCAGCTATACCAGCGCTGAATGAATGGAACTGGCCTTTAAGTTTACCGTTCTCATATTCATCCTTAACTATCCTCATCAGGTCAGCGGTTGAATTCCTGTTATGCAGTATAACCGGCAGTCCGTTTCTTTTTGCTATCCTTAGCTGCGCAGTCAGTATTCCGGCTTCAAGCTCTTTATCATAAGGCTCCCAGTAATAATCCAGCCCTATTTCCCCGATTGCTTTTACTTTATTTTCTTTTGCCAGCTCCTCAATTCCCGCAAGGTGTGATTCTTCAAAATCGTTCAGATCTGTGGGGTGGATGCCAACAGCAGCATAAAGCATTTTATGCTTCCCGGCCAGCTCAACAATTTCAAGCGATGTTCTGTAATTTGTTGCCGGAACAATAATTGTTTCTACACCTGAATCCTGCGCCCTTGTGAGAACTTCATCAATATTCTTAACTATATCCGGATAGTTCAGATGTGCATGTGTATCAATGAACATATCTGTTTACTTTAATTTTTCTCTCCCCTCTCCTTTTAGGAGAGGGGACGGGGGTGAGGTCGATTTTATTCTTCCCAAACCTGGCTTTTATCTTCTATAATGATCTGTTTTTTGCCTTTGTATTCTGAAAGCTTTCCTTTGGCATAAATGTAATAATCAACCGGGTTACCAAGCTTCAGCTCATCAATCAGCCCGTAATGTTCCTGGAAAAAAACAAGGTCAATTGTATCAAATTCATTTATTTCCAGCTTTGCAATTTTTGGATTATTATCTGTAATAACCCGTGATATATTCCCGAATATCACTACACTGTCACCAATATGAGAAGCAAGCTTATTGAAATCACTTTGGTCAAGCATGCTGTAATATCCCGGCCTGCCTGCGTAATTGGTTTCAAATTTTTTTATCTGCTCTGCACGTTTATCCCACCATTTTAGCCTCTCGTGATAATCAGGGTAACAAAGCTCTTTCCCGCTCCATATACCCAGATTTTTATCCTGCGCGTATTTCTGTGCTGTAACAAACTCGTTATGAAATCTTGCAGAGTAACCGTATTTGCTGAAATAAGGAGAGTATCCCTGTTTAACGCATTCTACATTGTAATTGAATTCTTTCCCGTCTTCTTTAATTGCAATAACATAAACAAGGTAACGGTTGAACATATCCATCACTCTTTTATGGTCGTCAACTTCAAGCCTTACTTTTACAACATCCTTAAACAGCTCTTTGGTCCATTGCCATGTATCATATCCGAAAGGGGATTCAATTTTTGCCGGCTTGTTCGATGAATCCTTTTTATGAGCATAATATTCAGTCCAGTATCCTGAAATATCATTTACCTTAAGCTCTGCATCAGAATCCTTGAATGTTTCCTCGGTATCTATCCCAAGCAGGCGGGTTGACCTGTCCAGACCCTCGAACCTGAAAGTATCGCCGTCAAGTATCTTGGTTACACGGAACTCCCCGATAATAAACTCCTGCTGGCTTATTGCCGGCTGAAGTAAAAAAAGTATTAAAACTAAAAATCTGATTTTTTGAAATACTATCATATGATACAAATAAACATTATTAATAATTAATTATAAAGGAAAATAAATTTCAGCAGCCTTTGAGCTTTCACATTGCAGATACAGCAGTTTCAGCGGTTTATATTTATAATAAAAATAGCGCCGTGTAAAAACCCGGCGCTGAGCTAAAAATAAAAAACTGGTAATTTTAACTTACGGTCTGAACTCTTCGCTTACGAACGGCATTAATGCAAGCTGGCGTGCGCGTTTTATTGCTTCGGTAAGCTGGCGCTGCATCTTTGAGCTGATACCTGTAATCCTTGAAGGAAGTATCTTGCCCTGTTCATTTACAAATCTTGCTAACAGACGCGTATCTTTGTAATCGATATATTTGATTCCCCTGGTTTTTAAAGGATCAACTTTTTTCCTTCTCTGCTGCTGCTGTTTCTGGTTCATCTGCATTGCCTTATACTGGCTCTGCTCTTCTTTTTTGCTTTTTCTCATTCTTTGATTATTGAAATATTATTTATTATTTAATTTATATTTATTTTCTTAAAATCCTGTTTCATATACAGAAAATCCCTCCGGATTTCGTTTCACATTTCACATTTCACATTTCACGTTTCACGTTTGACGTTTGACGTTTGACGTTTGACGTTTCATATTAATTATTCATATTCATCAGGTATTTTATTGCAGCTTCTATATCAAGCTTGCCGTAACCCCACTCTGAATTCGGCACGGTGCCTGTAAACTTATCTGTCTTTGCGGAATTGAGTATTATCTGCCTGATCTTTTCATGTGTTAAAGCCGGGTTATACTGAAGCAGCAAAGCTGCAGCGCCAACTACATGCGGCGCAGCAGAGCTTGTTCCGCTGAATATCTGGTATGAATTATTCTTTTCTGTGCTGAATGTTGAGTGTCCCGGTCCGGTAATATCAACTCCAAGCTTGCCTGTTATATTATATCCTTTGCTTGAATAGCTTGCCAGATCTCCAACCTGGTCCATCCAGCCAACATTGAACACATATGCCCCAACTGCCATACAGCTATCGGCAGTCGATGGAAAACAAATGTTTGATTCATCTGTAATTGCCGGTGAGTTAACCCATCTTGCAGTGCCGCTCCATGACTGGGTTACATCAACAACATAGCCTCTTAACTCCAGCTCTTTATCACTGGTAACTTTTATTTTAAACTTGCCGCGTACAATATCTGAATCCTGGGTTGAAGCGGCAAATTTCATCATAACCGTTCCTTTTGGGGATACTTCGCGGCTGTAAAAAATTTTATAATCTCCGGTCTTTAATATTCCGCTTCCTTCTGTAAGCTCACCGGTTGATTTGCCGTCAGGAGTCTCTACTTCAAATATTAAATTTGCAGACTGGTCGCGCCATAAAAACGAAAAGAACACACCGTCATTTTTCTTAACGTCTTCATCCGGCTTGCCGGAGCAGCTTGCTGTGTATGATACAGTTTTGCCGGCAGTTAATTTGTCGATTAAAACCATATTGCCGCCGGACATATTTCCGGCACCGCCTATTATCACTACACCGTCTCTTGCCATCTGGTTTACCATTTCTTCTTCTGGTGATGAGCCGTCCATAAATTCCCACATCCATTCGCCGTCTTCAAATAAAAGTATGTTTACTTTTTCATCCCTTAAAAATCCAACCAAATCCGTAAAGTTTCGCACAAAACGCGGAGTGTAATCGTACCTTATGCTTGAAAAAACCATTTCTGCATCAGGCGCTATACCGTGTATCTTCTGCACTCCGTAATGTCCGCCAATTATTAATCCGGCAACACCTGTGCCGTGTCCGTTTTTGTCTTCTTCTGTCATAATAAGATCTACACCGCGCCTGCGTATAATATCATCACGCTGCCTTACTGATCTTATCTTGGAAGTCTTAAGTCCAACCAGCTTTTCACCGGCTTCTATTCTTCCGTTTTTATTACCATCTATTGCAATAAAGAACTGCTCGCCGTATGACGGGTCATTTTCAGTAAAGCCGGCTTTGGGTCCGAAATCCCTTTTTTTGTTGCCGTTAACATCAACATAAAGAAAATCAAATTCAGGATTATATTTCCCCGGCTGCTGACCCATTGAAACAAGCATGCCCCAGGTATTATCATATATTTCCTGGTACTGCAAAATTTCATCGCTGTCAATTTTGCCGTTCCCGTTCAGGTCAATTCCGTCTTTACCTGCTGTAATATAGCCATCGCCGTCAGAATCAGTGAATGTGAACTCGCCACCATCTGCAAAAAAGAACATCGGGTGGAAAACATCTATGCCTGAATCAACATCGCCGATAATCACGCCTTTTCCTGTAAGCGGGCTGCCGCTTTTATCGGTAAATTTTTCCTTTAAAACTGTTGATGCTTCATATTTCTGCGAATATGCAGACTGAAATGAAAGCATTAAAACTAACAATAAAATGCCAGAACTGAGGTTTTTATTTATCATACGAACAGGTAATATAGTTTGAAATTTTTGAATTTTCAATGAAAAAACGGGGATTTACGGGGCAAAAAGCTGCAAAAATTGCCAGTGATTAATTCATATCCCTATGTAAAATTACTCAGGGAAGCGGTATTATGTTCCTTAACATTCAGATCAGCCGGTTTTTT
>LLZO01000027.1 GCA_001567545.1 Candidatus Tepidiaquacellales bacterium OLB5 | reverse complement strand
AAAATGATAAAGATAGAGAATTTAACGAAAAAGTTCGGGAAGAATGAAGCATTAAAAGGTGTTGAGCTTGAAATGGGTTCAGGAAGCGTAATTGCAATTATGGGTCCAAACGGAAGCGGCAAAACAACGCTGTTAAAATGCATATTAGGACTTGTAAAGGCTGATGAAGGAAAAATATATGTTAAAAACTGCCTTGTAAACGGAGAGTGTGATTATAAAAGACATATCGGGTATATGCCGCAGTATTCCTGTTTTCCGGAAAACCTGAAGGTTAAAGAAGTAATGGCTATGATAAAGGATATAAGGGGCAACAATATGAAGTATGATGAAGAGCTGATTGAAAAGCTGAAAATTGCAGAGATGAACGATAAGCAGATCAGTCAGCTTTCAGGCGGTATGAAACAAAGGGTGAGCAGCGCGGCTGCATTTCTGTTCAACGCAGAAATTATAATACTTGACGAGCCAACAGCGGGGCTTGACCCGGTATCCAGCGAAATTGTGAAGAACAAAATTCTTGAAGAAAAGCAAAAAGGAAAACTTGTTATCATTACTTCGCACATAGTAAGCGAAGTAGAGGCAATGGCTGACAGGATTATTTATATGCTTGAAGGCAAAATTTATTTTGATGAAACAAAAGAAAAGCTGTATTCAGCCACAGGTAAACAAAATCTGAACAAAGCTATAGCGCACCTTATTAATGCCGGAGAGGAAATAGTGATATGAAAACGACACTGAAAATATTCAAATACGTGCTGTATGATGTGCTTAGAAGCAAAATGATAATTGTATATACTTTACTGCTCTTTTTAATTTCATTCGGGATAATATATACAGGTAAGGATGTTTCGAAGGCAGTAATAAGTCTGTTAAACATAGTTTTGCTGGTAGTTCCTTTGGTGAGTATAATTTTCGGTACAATACATTTTTATAATTCCCGTGAATTTATGGAAATGCTGCTGGCAATGCCGGTTAAACGGAAAAATATATTCTGGGCACAGTATACAGGATTATCACTTGCGCTTGCTGCCGGATTCACAATTGGTACAGGTTTACCTTTGCTGATATACGGCGGAGCCGCAGGTACATTTTACCTGCTGTTAAGCGGTGTATTCCTGACCTTTATATTTACTGCTCTTGCATTTCTGGCATCGGTTAAGAATAATGATAAAGCGCGCGGGATAGGACTTTCGCTGGTTATATGGTTTTATATGTCGGTTATATTCGACGCACTGGTATTGCTGCTTTATTTTGTTTTCAGCTCTTACCCGCTTGAAAAAGCCACGATAGTAGTTTCGGCATTAAACCCGGTCGATCTTGCAAGGCTTCTTATACTTCTGCAGCTTGATGTATCAGCACTGATGGGCTATACAGGGGCAACCCTGCAGAAGTTCTTCGGCTCCGGCTTCGGAATTATGTTCTCGGTATTTTTCCTTTTTATATGGACAGCTCTGCCAACACTGTTAGCATTAAGGGTTTTTAACAGGAAGAATTTTTAGATATACAGCTATTTTAATAGCAGTCTAATAAAATGTTGCGTATTTTTGTATAACAAATTACAAAGATATGAAAACAATAAAATATATCCTGTTAACTTTTGTACTTCTTTCCGTAAACTATAATTTTTCCCAAACAGAAATTGATACAAGCTGGAACGGTACCATTGATATAATGGGACAGAAGCTTGGCATCGGCGTTAAGTTCTTTTCAGAAGGCAAAGAGCTTAAGGCATTAATAGATATACCCGAACAGGGAGCAAAAGATGTACCGCTGGAGAAGGTATCGTTCAGCAACCCAAAAGTACATTTTGAACTGCCCGCGGGTCCGGGGCTTGCTGTATTCGAAGGTCTTTATTATGGCGACTCAATTGGCGGCACGTTCACTCAAGCTGGTTTTACCGGCAGGTTCAACCTGGTAAGGGGAGAAATTAAATCAGAGCAAACCGTAATTGATCCTTCATCCCTGCCGTATAATTCAGAAGAAGTAACTTTTTATAATGACGGGAATACATTTGCTGGAACAATTACTTACCCCAAAGAAGAAGGGAAAAAATTTCCTGCCGTTGTATTGATCACCGGGAGCGGAGCGCAGAACAGGGATGAAGAAATATTCGGGTTTAAGATTTTCGGTAAAATTGCTGACCACCTTACCCGCAGCGGAATAGCTGTTCTAAGATATGATGACAGGGGAGTTGGGGGCTCCAAAGGCAAAACCGTAAATGAATCAACCACTGAAGATTTTGCTGGTGATGTAGTTGCCGCAGTTCAGTTCTTAAAGACAAAGGATTTTATCCAGCCAATGGCTATTGGTCTTCTGGGTCACAGCGAAGGCGGCATTGTTGCACCGCTGGCATATACCAAAACCAGTGATATTGCGTTCTTGATCCTTATGGCAGGTACAGGAGTTAAGGGAATAGATGTTGTCAAAGAGCAGTCAAAACTGATAATGAAAGCTGACAATACTCCAGAAGATGATATAACGGGATACATTGTTATGATCAACCTGATTTATGAAACGCTTGTTAAGGACGGAAATATAAAAGAGCTTGAAGAACAGCTTGAAAAAAATGTGAGTGACAGCTATGAAAAAATGTCAGCAGAAGAAAAAAAGACGGTAAAGAACAAAGATGAATATGTTAAACAGACTGTTAAGCAAACTATAGCTCAGTTCAGCTCTAAATGGATGAAATATTTTTTAAGCCATGACCCAAGCTATGCGCTTGAAAAAGTCACCTGCCCGGTGCTGCTGTTGTTTGGCGGCAAAGACCTGCAGGTAATTGTAAGCCAGAACCAGAAACCGATGGAAGATGCACTGAAGAAAGCAGGCAACAGCAATTATACAACAAAGATATACCCCGATGCAAATCATTTATTTCAGGAAGCAGGCACGGGGAGCCCGAATGAGTACGGTCAGCTGCCGAAGGAATTTGTTCCGGGGTTTCTTGATGATATTACACAGTGGATAAAGCTTCAGAATCAGTAAAAATATATAATCCCGCTAAGCAGAAGCGCGGGACTGCTGAGAAACGCAGAAAGTGAAAAGTAAAAAGGCAAAAATCATGAGCATTATTGGATGAAAAAAAGTTTTTTGCTGCAGTTTAATTTTTAAATCATAGAAATATCGTAAAGATTTGAGTATTTTAGCAAAATGAAAGAGAAGATAAGAAATATTATAGAACAGAATCTTAACGGCTATACTCTTGAGAAGATAATATTGTTCGGCTCAAGAGCGCGGGGTAATAATGATATTGATAGTGATTACGATGTTTTGGTGATTATCAAAGAAGAACCTGATTGGATTACCCGGGAAAACCTATGTTCTAAAATAAGAAAAGTTATGGCAAAAGAGGACGTTAACATTGATATACTTATAAGGTCTTCAAATTATATTGAAACAGTACAAAATGAACAGGGAAATGTTATTAACACTGCAATTGAAGAAGGAATTGAAATGTGACGGATTCTAGAATAAAAAAATGGCTTATTTCCGCAAATAATGATTTTATGGCAGCAGGTAACCTGTTGTTTGTTGAAAAAGATAAAATTATAACCAACGTAATTTGTTATTTAGCCCAGCAATCATGCGAAAAATTTCTTAAAGCTTTTTTACTTTTCAAAACAGCACCTTTTCCTAAAACTCATAATCTGGAACTGCTTATTGAAAAATGTAAACAAGCTGATGCAGAATTTCCGGATCTTGATACAGGAAGACTCACTTCTTACAATATTTCGATGAGATACCCTGATGAATTCAGAATTCCTTCTATTGATGAAGCAAAAGAAAGCTATGTATCTTCCAAATCCGTTCGGAATACAGTACTTGACAGAATGAATATTTCCGAAAATGACATTACTTTATTTGATAATTAATCTTTACGAAAATTCTAAATGTTAAAACCGAGGCTTGCGGCTATAGATAAATTTTTCACCTCACCCCCAGCCCCTCTTCTGTTTATAATCCCGCTAAGCAGAAGCGCGGGACGGCAAAAGCGCCGGAGGGGAGCATGTTATTCAAAATTAATTGTAGTAATATTACTATATAGGAATGCTTAAACCGCGTTTAGCTGCAATAGATATAGGCACCAATTCATTTCACCTGATAATTGCAGAGGTTGATACCAATACAGGCAAGTTCAACATACTTGGGCGTGAAAAACAGCCGGTAAGGCTTGGCTCAGGTTCAACAGATATGAAACATCTTGGCAAGGATGCGATGGAAAGGGGTATTGAAGCGCTCAAAAAATTTGCAGCACTGGCTGAATCAGCCGGCGCGCCGGTGCGCGCCATTGCAACAAGCGCGGTGCGTGAAGCAATTAACCAGCATGAATTTATTATGCGGGCCCGCATTGAAGCCGGCATAAGGATTGAAGTAGCTTCGGGAGTAGAAGAAGCAAGGTATATTTACCTTGGCATACTGCAGTCAGTACCGGTTTACGATAAGCCTGTATTTATGATAGATATCGGCGGCGGCAGCACGGAATTCCTTATTGGCAAGGGCAGGGATATTTATTATGATAACAGCTTAAAGCTTGGAGCAATCAGGTTAACTGAAAGATTTTTCGGTGAAAAAGATATAGACTCAAAAGCCATTAAGCATTGCAGAGAGTATATTAAAGGATATATGACACCTGTTACAAGAGAATCCATAAAATACAATTACGAAATTGCCATAGGTTCATCAGGTACAATATTAAATATTGCAAATATTATTAATGTAAGCAAAGGCGGCGAAGCAGATACGCGCCTGAACAATTTTGTATTTACCAAAGATGAACTTCATGCCGCTGTTGCAGAAATTCTTGAAGCTAAAACAGTTAAACAAAGGCTGAAGATACCGGGAATTGACCCGCAAAGGGCTGATATACTTCCCGCAGGCGCAATTTTACTTGAGCAGATATTCAAAGAGCTTAAAATAAAAGAAATGATGATCTCAGAATATGCCCTGCGCGAAGGAATTCTGCTTGATACTATTGAAAAGGAATATCTGATAAAAGATAAGGAACACCTTGGGAATATCCGTTACAGCAGCGTTATGCATCTTGCAGAAAATTTCAGGATAGAAAAGGAACACTCAGCCCATGTTACCAAGCTTGCATTGAATATTTTTGACGGAACGAGAAAGCTGCATAAGCTTGGGAATACAGAAAGAGAATATCTGGAAGCGGCGACTATACTTCATGAGGTTGGCGGATTTGTATCGCACTCGCAGCACCACAGGCATTCATATTACATTATCCGGAATTCAGAGATGCTGGGTTTTACTGAAAATGAAAAAGAAATAATTGCTAATGTTGCAAGGTATCACCGGAAATCTCACCCGAAATTGAAACATCCGGATTTTGCAAAGCTTTCAGGCGACGAGCAGCTTGTTGTAAGAAAGCTTGCAGCAATACTTCGTATTGCAGACGGGCTGGACAGGAGCCATACATCTTCGATCACTGAAATAAAGATCGAACAGGAAGAAAACAGGATTATATTTAATATTACCGGAAATGCGGAAAATATTGAGCTGGAGATATGGGGAGCAAACAGCAAGAAGAAATTGTTTGAAGAGGTGTTTGGGGTTGAAGTAATTTTTAAATCCCAGACTTAAAATTTATGAAAGAAACTGTTTTTATTTAAATTGACGAAATAAGAAACTAAAATATTACTCGCCCTCTATTTAAGGGAGATTTTTTAGAAGCATGAAGCAGGAAAAAATTATTTGATTAGTCAAGCTTTAAAAAGCAGGTTAAATATTTACTTTTTGCTCTTATCCTCAATAACTGCAAAATA
>LLZO01000026.1 GCA_001567545.1 Candidatus Tepidiaquacellales bacterium OLB5 | reverse complement strand
ATAACTTTGCATCAATAAAATTTCCGGTGGGGACCAATGTTCATATCTGAACAAAAATCAAATAAAATTTATTAAATCATTCTCCCAATCCCACCGGAGATACGCCGAAAAGACCTGCAGGCTTTTTATAGGCAGGCAGGTCTTAAGAGGCGAAAAAATGAAAATTAATTTAGAGGGGCAAAATATATGAAAACATTTTTAATATTAATTTCCGTGATGTTTATTCTTTCGCCGCGTGATTCTAACACGCAGGTCAGCCAGCAGTGGGTTAAAAGATATAACTCAACCGGAACAGCTAACGACTATGCAAAAGCAATTACTTATGATGCTGCAGGTAATGTTTATGTAACGGGGTCTGCAAATAACAATTACCTGACCATAAAATACTCACCGGAAGGCGATACTTTATGGAAGGCTGTATATGCGGGACCTGCAAATGACGATGATACGCCTAATTCAATTTTTGTGGATGCTGGCGGAAATGTTTATGTAACCGGTGCAAGCTTCGGCAACAGTTCTGAAAATGATTATGCAACCATAAAATATGATGCCAGCGGCACACAGCTTTGGGTACAGAGATATAACGGCACAAATAATGATAACGATGAAGCGGTTTCTGTTGTAGTTGACGCTTCGGGGAATGTATATGCCGGCGGATGGGCTTCATCAACAAACGGCGGTACTGATTTTGTGATAGTAAAATATTCATCTGCAGGTTCACAGCTTTGGGCAAGAAGCTATAACGGACCGGCGGGCGGAAATGAATTTATGAGCAAAATGATAATTGATGCTGCAGGAAATATTTATGCAGCAGGCAGAAGCAGGGGTGCTTCAAATGATGATTTCCTGACATTAAAATATAACAGTTCGGGTATACTTTTATGGTCTGCAAGACTAGACGGTAACGGTAACGGCAATGATGCGGCGGTATCGCTTACAGTTGATAACATGGGAAGCGTAATTGTAACGGGTTATACGTTTGGCAACGGCACGGCAAAAGATTACACTACTGTAAAATACAATAATGCCGGCGTGCAGCAGTGGATTAAAAATTATAACAGGATCTCTGCAAGCGAAGATATCCCGGTTGGGATTGTTAGTGATCAGCAGGGAAATGTTTACATAACAGGTTACTGCACAGGATTAAACACAACTTCGCTTGATTATATGACGGTTGCGTATAGCTCAAACGGTACACAGCTTTGGGCAAAAAGCTTTAACAGCGGGCTGCTTGGCGTTGATGATAAAGCATCTTCAATTGATATTGATGGGTCGGGGAATATTTATGTAACCGGCAGTACGATTAGCAGCGGTAGTGATTTTGATTTCGGCACTGTAAAATATTCACCGGCTGGAGACGTATTGTGGTCAATAATATATGAAAGCGCTTTATCGGTAAATGATAATGCCGTAATGGTTAAGGCTGATAATAACGGAAATGTTTATGTTACAGGAACGTCATCAGGATTTTCGGGGATAGATTACCTGACAGTAAAATACTCGCAGCCAATAGGGATAACCCCCATAAGCACAGAAGTGCCGGAGGGGTTTTCTCTGGGGCAGAATTACCCGAACCCGTTTAATCCAATTACAAACATCAAAATCCAAATGCCAAACAGCGGGCTTGTTAAACTTACTGTATTTGATATTTCAGGAAAAGAAGCCGCGGTATTGGTAAATGAGGAGCTGAACGCAGGAACATATAATGTGGATTTTGATGCGTCGCAGCTGGCATCCGGCACATATTTTTACAGGATGGAAGCTATTGGGTTTACAGACGTGAAAAAAATGATTTTGGTAAAGTAAAAAACATTATAAAACAATAAATAATAAAACAATGAAAACAATAATAATAATATTTTTAATTGCATTAACTGTTGAATGCAGCTCGCAGATAATGCCCGAGCCATCATATATAAACCAGTTATGGAAAGCGGAATTTGGTGCAAATAACCAGCTGGGTATGGTAGTTGATGCTGCCGGAAATATTTATGTTATCGGTTCAATTTTTAACGAAAGCCTGGACTGGCTGATAATAAAATACAGTCCATCGGGTGAAAGGCTTTGGTATAAACAATTTAATGAAGAATATGCTGACCGTGAAGATATACCGCATGCAATAGCTGTTGATAACTTAGGCAATGTATACGTTACGGGTGAAAGCTATTATTTATCTGATGATTACCTGACTATAAAATATAATTCCCAGGGAACTGAACTGTGGCAACAAAGATACGGCGGACCGGGTCAGGATATTGCGCTGGGAATTGCGCTGGATGAGAACAGGAATGTGTATGTTACCGGAAAGGAAATGACAAGCGGTAACCTTAACTGCGTAACGTTAAAATATTCTTCAGCCGGAACGCTGCTATGGGAAAAGCAGTATGACGGTCCAACCGGCAATTATGATATGGGAACTGAAATTGCAGTTGCTTCGGATGGAAGTATATATGTTGCCGGCCGTACCGAAAGTCCTGCAAACAGTAATGACTACCTGCTTATAAAGTATAATTCTTCCGGCGCAGAGCAATGGGTAAGGACTTTTGACGGTCCTGCTCACGGAAGCGATGTTGTGCGAAAAATGGTTTTGGGATACAATAACGCTATATTCTTAACAGGGTACAGCGATGGTGACGGCTCTGATAAAGATTACCTGACAATAAAATACAGCGCCGGGGGCACGCTTCAATGGTCAAAAAGATATAACGGCCCTGTAAACGGCGATGACCGTGCAGTATCGCTGGCAGTAGATGATATCGGGAATACATATGTAACAGGATACAGCATGTCAACTACAGGTTATGACTATGCAACCGTAAAATACAGCCTTAACGGAACTTTCCAGTGGCTGAAAAGGGAAGATGGTGGTAATAATACCGACGATTACGCAAATGATATAACTGTTGATAATGACGGCAATATATATGTAACGGGCAAATTCAAAAAAGCAAATGATGACTATCAGATGGCTACTGTAAAATACAGTTCTTCAGGAAACCGGAAATGGGTTAAAAAATATATAGCTGCCGGAAAGGTAAGTGAAGGGCGGAATATTTTTGTAGACGGCTCAGAGAATATAATTATTGGCGGTATGAGTGACCGCTCAGGAAGCGGCCACGGGTGGTACGAGCAGTTCCTTGTTGTAAAATACACACAAAGTCCGTACATAATTGTGAACAGGAACGGAATACCAAACACGTTTTCAATTTCGCAGAACTATCCAAATCCTTTTAACCCGGTTACAAAAATTTCTTTCAGTATTCCGAACAATTCCTATACAAAGCTGATTGTTTATGATATTTCCGGTAAGCAGGTTGCAGAACTTGTTAATAATGAGCTTGAAGCGGGAGAGTATAATATTGATTTCGATGCTTCACATCTGGCGAGCGGAACATATTTTTACCGCATAGCGGTCCATTCGGACAGGATGGAAACCGGAGGATTTACAGAAGTAAAGAAGATGATTTTAGTGAAATAGTGATAAACATACCCTCCCGCCATGACGGATTGGGAATGAGATAGAAATATTGAAAATTGAATCACTCAACATAAATAAGGCTGAAATGAAAACAAAAATATTTATATTATTAATCTGCAAACTGTTTATCTGTAATCTGTTAATTTCGCAAAATATCAACGGCAAGCTTGGCACAGGAGGACAGTTTATTTTAAGGGATACAAATAATACTTTCCTTACACTGCAGCAGTCAACTGGTTATTTAAGCCTGAACAGAAGCCTTGTGCTAGCAAATACAACCGGTTCTTCCATAGGGGTAATATATAAAGGAGCTGACAGGCTGTTCCACAATTACGGGATAGGAAATATATTTTTTGGCATTAACTCTGGTAACTTTTCTACTACAGGGTTAAATAATACAGCATTTGGCAATGAAACGCTGGATAACAATACAACAGGTATTTTTAATACCGCTGTAGGGCTTCAAAGCCTTACAGCTAATACGACCGGCGATAATAATACATCTATTGGGTATTTTTCAATGGGAGCAAATACAACGGGCGATAACAATACCTCCGTTGGGCAGTTATCTTTATCGGGAAACAACATTGGTTCCGGCAATACGGCTGTTGGTTTCAACGCATTATCAAGCAGCTCTTCGGGCTCTAATAACACAGCATTCGGCAATAATGCCGGAGGAAATATTTCTATTGGATCAAATAACATTGCAATAGGAAACGGTTCAAATGTCCCCAACGGTCTTGGCAGCAACCAGGTAAGAATTGGAAATACCTCCATAACTTATGCGGGTATTCAGGTTGCCTGGACTGTAACAAGCGATAAAAGATTAAAAACCAATATTCAGAATTCAGTCCTGGGACTTGGGTTTATATCAAAGCTCCGCCCGGTATCTTATACGCGTATTAACAATGATATGCATACAACCGAGTACGGCTTTATATCACAGGAAGTAGATGAAGTTTTAAAAGAATTATCGCAGGAAAATACCGGGGTAGTCTCTGTTGATGATGAAGGAATATATTCTCTCCGCTATAACGATCTTATTGCGCCAATGGTAAAGGCAATACAGGAACTGAAATCTGAGAATGAAATATTAAGAAATGAAAACAATGGGCTTGAACAGCGTTTAAAAAAGCTGGAAGATATATTAATAAGCAAAACCGTTAATGCAGATAATTCTAATGAACAGTAATTTTTATAATCATAAAAATAAGTGTTTTATGAAATCAAATATTCTCATATTATGTTTTCTGTTAAATGCGGGGATTTATTCACAAAGCGTATTAACGCTTGGTCCGGGGACATCAATGGGCGTTATGACCGGTGCTGATTTGTGCGTCAATATTTTAAACGGTACGGGTGTGCTTTACGGAACGGGAACAATCTGCGGGGGACTGGTTGCGGTTGAGCCTTCAGGGGAAACTGAAATTCCTCAGGAATACTCGCTTGGGCAGAATTACCCGAATCCGTTTAATCCAATAACAAATATCACAATCCAAATACCAAACAGCGGGCTTGTGAAGCTTACAGTATTTGATATTTCAGGAAAAGAAGTCGCGGTACTGGTAAATGAAGAGCTGAACGCTGGAACATATAATGTGGATTTTGATGCGTCGCATCTGGCAAGCGGTATATATTTTTATAGGATGGAATCTAATGGATTTGCTGAAGTTAAGAAAATGAGTGTGGTAAAATAGTGAAATATCAAATGTGATATGTGGAGTTAAATAATAAACCGGACAACTTCGCTTTCTATGTCAGGTACATACCTGACATCACGTGTAAATAGTGATAAACACACCCTCCGCCTAAGCGGGACAAGCTGTCACTCCTTTGGAGTGACAATCCTCTCAAGAGTGGAATTTAAATAGAAAAGGTAATACAAATGAATTTAGATAATTACGAAAAAACTATCGATAAAACATTTAACACGGTTAACTCTGTTTACAGTGCAGGCAGAAGGATTGGGTATGTGTTAATGGGACTCTTCTTTTTGCTGGCCGGGATAGTTCTGTTGGCGGCCGGAGCGTATTTATACAAAACCCGGATAGATGAGGCGGCAACATTTTCTAAAACCACGGGGATTGTTATTGAGCTGAGGGAAGTAAAAGAAAATGCTGAAGTGGGCGTCACATATAAACCAATTCTTAAATATAAAGATAAAAACGGCAAAGAATATATATACACTTCTGCAAATTCAAGCGACCCGCCGGCGTATAATATCGGCGAAAAAGTTGATATGTTTTATAATGAA
>LLZO01000025.1 GCA_001567545.1 Candidatus Tepidiaquacellales bacterium OLB5 | reverse complement strand
CAGTATCTTCATCAAAATTTCCTGTAGGTTCAGGTTCAATATCTGATACTTCAACATCAGGATTAAGAACAAACTTTATATCCTTTACTGGAATATATAACTTTGTTATATCAGTCTGAAGCACAACCGTATCTGCTTCGCGGGATACAATATTGCCTTCTGCCTGGAATCCGTTAAACAGAACTATTTTACAGGCTCTGCCTGTGCGAAGCGAATCACCCGTTTGCTGTGAATAAACTGAAACGCCTAGCAGTATTAATACTGCCAGAATAAGAATATTTTTCATTTCAGCACCTCCTAATAAAGCATATATGTAATGCCGGCGCGTACAGGAAAGTATCCCCTGCCAAAAAACCAGAAGAATCCCTGGTAAGTGTTTATATGATACTGCGCTTCAGTAAATAAACCAAGCTGCTTATACAGCTTAAACCTTAAACCTCCGCCGATTGCAAGGCTGAAGTTAGTGTAATTTTCTCCCGGGTATGTATAGGAATAGTATGAAGAATCATAATAATTATAACCGGTATTTGTATAGCTGCCTTCGCTGATATGCATTATACCAACCCCGGCAAGACCGTAAACGCTGAAATTTGTTTTAGTATTAAAATTTCCGAAAACAAACTGAGCATACAGATTATATATATCAATATTCTGTTCTGTATAATTAGAATAACTGGAACTGTAATAATAATAATCATATGCCTTTCGGGTTATTCTGTTAAAACCAAGATCAACCCTGATAGCTTTGTTCTCTCCAAATGGAAAAAGTCCCGTTACCTGAGTTGATAATCCAGGTTTATTATCGTCATTGTAAGGGTAGTCGTTATAATCACCGCCGTTCAGATAAATACCGCCTCCAAGTGTGAACATTGCAAGCATTACCCGGGGAATAGCGCTTTTTGATACACTGAAGATATCATCATATCTTACCCTTACTGTTCCTTCTTCAGTTACAACATAAACGTAAATTGAATCCTGTTTGGCAACACGCCCGATAACTTCCTTATCATTGAACAGGGTTAAACGGTACTTATTGCCTGTGATTATGGAATCCATAACCACTTCCTGTGAAAATAACTGCGTGAATAATGGTGAAATAAAAAGAATAAAGAGTGCTGCAGAGAGGATGGATGATAATTTTTTATTTATCATATATTGAGTAATTTGTTTACCCGTTAATTTTAGGGTTAAACAAATATAGCTTATAATGATTGTGAAAAGTATATAAAATTTAATTTTTATTTACCGGGTTACACACAACAAACAGAATTCTTTTATAGTTTCCTTAAAATTTTACGGTTTTTTAAACCTGCTTTTAATAATATGTTGAAATGCAGAATTTGGAATATTATATTAATTAAACTATTTTTCAATAATTTAATAATTTCTTACAATGAAAAAGTTTATTGTTTTATTGATCAGTTTAACATTTAACCCTGCATCATATACACAAATTTATAATTTTATAGAATTAGATTCAAATTACAGGACATATTATGATATTCAATCAAATGGCAGTGCACATTTGATACAAATGGATCCAGCAACGCCGGATAACTTACAGGTAGTTTTCAATCATTCAGGGAATATTGACAGTATTATAGTCGGCAGAAAAGCAGTATTTGGTTTTAGTAACGATAATGGGCTTAATTGGAGTATCAATGGCCCATTATATCCTGGTATAAGGTCCGGATTTCCTGTAATAAGAATTATGAGTAATGGCAGCGCTTTAATTGGTGTTAATTCAAATTTTAATGGAGGTATTGAAAGGGCTCAATGGCTCGCTGATATTGCTCCGGGTGCAGGAACATTTATTATATTGGATCCTGGTGAAAACAATAATTTCCCGCTTTGGCCAAACGGTATTCAAACAAGTTCAGTTACTAATCAATCTAAATTTGTTTTTGCTGCCAATACTTTACTCAACAGGGGATTAAGTATAACTCAATCTCAATTCAGCGGATATGCTAATCAATCGGAATTATCCTATTCATTCAAATGCGCATTTGCTTTAAGTCTAAGCGGCAAGATTGGAATGGCTTATATTATGAATGAAATTGTTACACCGGGAAAAGTCAGTTTTAGAGAAAGTACAGACAATGGGGTAACCTGGAGCACGCCTGTTTTGATATGGGATCCACTTCAAAATAATAATTACGGAGCGTACAACGGTATAGATATTTGTTACTCAGGTGAAGTGCCAAAAGTTGTATTTGAAACAGTAAAATATATTTCATATACACCTGATATACATTCAACAGCACAAATACAATTTTGGTCTCCTTCGGTTAATTCCGGCAATCCTGTTATAATTGATTCTTCAAATTCAATGACAGGTCAAAATCCACAAAATGACGGATATGCGCCTGTATGCAGACCTGTAATTGGAATATCACCGAACAGAATTCTAGTTGCATACTGTAAGGCAAATCCTAATATTCTGGATTCAAATAATTATTTCGATATATATTACACTATGTCAGATCTTACAGGAAATTCCTGGAATACCCCTGAAAAACTTACAAATTTTATAGGTACACAATTCGATTACAGATACGTTTCTATATCAGCTATGAATGGCAGAAGCGATAGAGAAGATTTTCATTTGTTAGCTCAGAAAGACTCAATCCCAGGCAGCTTCGTTAATGGTGCAGAAAGATCGCCGGCAAGGATAGTTTATTTAAAATTACAATTCACTCCCCCATTTGGAATTAATAACATCGGTTCTGAAATTCCTGCAGGATTTCTTCTTAAACAAAATTACCCCAATCCGTTTAATCCCAAAACATCCATTGATTTTGATATTCCGGACGAATCAAATGTAAAAATTGAGGTATATAATTCAATTGGCAAGCTGGTTGCAGTTCTGGCAGACCAAAGGCTTGCTGCCGGCTCCTACAGGACCGACTGGAATGCAGGAAATTTTGCAAGCGGAATATATTTCTATACCATTAAAGCCGGTAAGTTTTATGATTCTAAAAAAATGATTTTGATAAAGTAAAATTCAATTGTCTTAATCATATTTTCCGTTTTCTGTAATATTTCTGCCATATGCAGTAACTAAAATTATGTGATATATTACGGCTATTACAGGAACAATCACAAACATTAAATGACCTGAATAATTATATAATAATGTAAATCCGATCAGCAGAAGCAATATTGCCGCTATTAGCAATGCAGGTGAATATTGTTTAATGTATAACCTGAATAATATTATTAATGATATTATTCCCGATAATACAAAACAGATAAGATAACTGTACAGGATCCAATTAAATACTGAATCAATCTGTTCAGAAACATTATCGATCTTGATAAAAAATGATAATAAAAATTTAATTACCAGAATATACAAAGGTATTTGAAGGTACAATAATATTTTCCAGAGTAATTTCAATTTAAAATAAATTTAGTTTGTCATACCCTTTTTACCCTATTGGGCTATAGCTGGTTTGTCATTCCCGCGTATGCGGGAATCTAGACTTTAAACTTTGTAATATCAGTATAACAATGGAAAACATTTATTCTGCTATTTGATATAATAATTTTCATACGTTTTTGCACCATTATCAATTTTCGTCTGGATACCCGCTTTCGCGGATATGACATGCGGAATTTCATAAATTTTATGAATTTCCATATAGTTTTCTTAACTCATTAATATCCAGATTTTTTTCGTATTCTTTTCCACCATAAAAATAATATAAATCATTCCAATTTGGATTCATATCTTCAATTAGCTTTAACTTCCAATCCCTGTTCCATTTTTTTATCTGTTTCTCTCTGTAAATAGCTGCTGAGACATCATCAGTTTGTTCAAAATAAACCAATTTATGAAGATTAAAAATTGATGTAAAACTAGTTTTATATAAATTATTTTTATGTTCAAATACCCGCCTTAAAAGATCATCTGTCATTCCAGTATATAACGTACCATTTTTTTTATTTGTCATTATATAAATATAAAAATATTTTTGGTTTATTCTGTCACTCATTGAAAACTTATAAATATTATTTAATAAATTGATTCATATCGCTTGTATTTTCTGCGCAGGCGGAAATCTAGTCTTATATTTTTGATTATTTGTAAATCCATGATACAATATAATCCCGTTACTTAAAATATTATTTTTTCCTGGTTAAAAGAACAATCTAAGATTTCTGTCTGGATACCCGCCTGCGCGGGTATGACTACTTCAGCGGGTATAAATTTATCGCTTGTCATTCCCGCGAAAGCGGGAATCTAGATTTTAAACTTTGTAATATCAATATAACAATGGAAAACATTTATTCTGCTATTTGGTATAATATTTTTCATATGTTCTTGCACTATTATAAATTTCCGTCTGGATACCCTCTTGCGAGGGTATGACAAGCAGAAATGTCATTCCCTGTTTACCCTTAGTGGGCGAAAGTGGATTTGTCATTCCCGCGAAAGCGGGAATGAAGTCCTTAATCTTTACAGTATTAATTAGTTTTCGAAAAAAAATAATCCGTTATTTGAGTTTATTGTATATCATACATTTCTGTACTATTTTCAATTTTCTTCTGGATACCCGCTTACGCGGGTATGACTTATATGCTTGTCATTCCCTGTTTCTTCTGCTTGTTAAAATAAAAATACAGCGGAATACCTATTGCTACAAGCAATAATCCAAATACTGCATTCCTTACATTATACCATACACTGAATCCCACAAAGAATGCGCTGAACAGCACGAATAGCGCCGGCAGGACTGGATAACCGAAAGCTTTATATGGACGCTCGGCATTCGGCATTTTTTTGCGCAGCACAAAAACTCCGTATGCTCCCATTCCGTAGAATATCCACGAAACAAATATCAGCATATCGGTCAGTTGATCAAACGTACCTGTCATAGTAATCAGGCTTGCCCACATTCCCTGGATAAGCAGTGACGTTCCAGGAGTTTTATATTTATGATGAACATCTTCCAGCTTTTTGAAGAACAATCCATCCTTTGCCATGGCATAATACACTCTTGCGCTTACAAGTATAGTTCCGTTGGTTGTGCCGAAAGTTGAAACAAGCACAGCAACAGCTACAAATGCACCGCCCCAGTCACCCACAGCGCGCTTCATCACATCAGCGGCAAGGAAAGATGAATCCTTCATCACATCCGCCGGCAGAACGTAGAAATATGCAAGATTAACAAGCAGGTAAACCAGAATGACAAATGACATACCGAAAATCATAGCCTTGGGTATATTCCGCTGCGCATCCTTTACTTCTGCGCCAAGATATGTAATGTTATTCCACCCGTCATAAGCCCAGAAAGCGCCGCTCAGCGCCAGGATTATTCCGCCCAGAATACTGCCTGAAGGATACTGGAAAGCTGAATTTACAAACGGTGAGAAATTGGCAACCGAACCTGCTCCTGCCGTCAAGGCCAGCACTACAATAAATGCAATTGCAACATTTTTTAAAATTGTAAATACATTCTGAACAATACCTCCGAAAACCACTCCAAAATAGTTAACGGTTGAAAGGAACATTATAAGAAATATCGTAAGCAGCTTTAAACCAATATCCTTAAGCGGGTAAAGGTCAAGTATTACCTGCTCGCCCCACTGCAGTGAAAACCCCCATGCCTCCCATTCAGGTGAAAAGTGCGGTGCCGGAAAAAAGTATTCAAAATACCCGCTGAACACATATGCAATTGAGGCTATTGAACCAGTTTGAATTACAGCAAAAATAGCCCAGCCGTATAAATAGCCGGTGAATTTCCCATACATTTCGCGGAAGTAAACATACTGACCCCCTGCCCTTGGCAGCAGGCCTGCAACTTCAGCATTTGTTAATGCGCCAATCAGACTGATTATTCCTGCAATAGCCCAAATTGCAAGTATTATTCCCGGCGCGCCAAGCTCCCCGGACATTGACGCCGACTTTTTGAAGATACCTGAACCTATCATAGACCCGATAACAATAGTAGCAGCAGTAAAAAGACCGAGCCTTTTAGCTAATGAGTGATTTTGCTCCATGGATAAACTGTATTAATTTAACCCTGCAAAATACAAATGTTTAAATATAATAGCAATTTTGAATATATTGCTTAAAATAAAATATTAAACAAGAAACAAATCCCTAAATTTTTCCTGAAACAAAGGGGAATTTTTACAGTTCTATAATTGTATTTTATAATGCAAATGATTAATTTTACAAAAATAAAACAAGTAAAAATAAACAATATAGAAGGAAACAAATAAAATGGGTAATGCTTTAGAAATAATCCAGTTTTTTGACGAATCAGGAAAAGAGCTGGTACACCGCGAACCTCAGGCAGGTTCAACTGATATAAAAATGGGTGCGCAGCTTATTGTGCAGGATTCCCAGACAGCAGTATTCTATAAAGACGGCAAAGCTCTGGATGTATTCGGGGCAGGCAGGCATACATTAACAACTGCCAACATACCGTTCTTAACCAAGCTGCTTTCACTGCCTTTCGGCTTCAATTCGCCATTCCAGGCACAGGTGTATTATGTATCGATGAAAAAATTCATCGATCTTAAATGGGGAACCAAGTCACCAATTAACTTCCGTGACAGCGAGCTTTCTTTTGTGCAGTTAAGGGCTTCCGGAAAATTCTCGATGAGAGTTAAAGATCCCCAGCTTTTTATCAATGAAATAGTAGGAACACAGGGCAAATATACAACCAACGAAATTGAAGATTACTTAAGGGATTCAATAGTATCAAGGCTTAATACTGTGCTTGGCAAGAACCTGAAAACAGTTTTTGACCTTGGGCAGTACTACCCGCAGATTGAAACCGGTATAAAAGCTGAAGTTACCGATTTCTTCAATTCAATGGGTATAGAGCTTACCGATCTAATTATAGTCGGAATAGTTCCGCCTGATGAAGTACAGGAAAAGATCAACGAAAGAAGCTCAATGGGCGCAATCGGAAACCTGGACCAGTACATGAAGTTCAAAACCGCAATGGCTATGGAAAAAGCAGCTGAAAATCCGGGCGGCGGCGGTACTGCAGGTCTGGGTGTTGGACTCGGTGCAGGAATGACAATGGCTAACATGATGATGGGCTCAATGCAGCCGCAGAACCAGCAGCAGCAGGGCAACCAGCAGAATCCTCCTGTTCAGCAGCAGCAGTCACAGGAAGATGTTCTGGCAACAATTGAAAAGCTTGCCAAGCTTAAAGATGCCGGCGCATTAACCCAGGAAGAATTCGACGCCAAGAAAAAAGATCTGCTTTCTAAATTATAATTTAAAACCTCACCCCTTCCCCTCTCCTAAAAGGAGAGGGGTACAGACCGAAAAATTTTGGTTCACCTCTCCCCTCTCCCATTGGGAGAGGGGCAGGGGGGTGAGGGTAAAACTAAATTCAATTCCAATTTTCAAAAACATTCATCATTTTCATTAAAGATTTTCGATAATGGCAGTGAGAACCTTCACTGCGTTCAGGGTTATAAATGCAAATAAAATGTACACAATGCGGGGCTGATGTTACCGTACAACAGGATGAAACTTTTATAGAGTGTCCGTTTTGCGCATCGGCATTATTTTTAGATAAAAGAAAAGTAGTATTCCATTACCTTATCCATTCAAACTTTAAGCCAAACGAGGCAGAAGGCAATTTAAAACGCTGGATGTCCGGCAACCACACAGTTAAGGACCTGGATAAAAAAGCGCAGATAGTGAAAAGCGAATTTTACTATTTCCCAGTATGGTATTTTAAGACAAAGGACGGTTCAGGCGATAAGATATACCTTCAGCCGGCTGCAAGCACTTCTGTTTCAGAGATCAAAAAGCTTCAGATTCCCGCCGGAGCGCTTAAGTTCTACGATAAAAACGTACATAATGACCATGAGATAGTTAAGCCCGATGTGCTGTATGATTCAGCACAGTCCTGGCTGCAGGGTTCGGGTGTAAATCTGGATACAGTAAGCGAAGCAGCTTTGGTACATATCCCCTTTTACCAGTTCCATTATAATTTCGGGGGGCAAAGCTATACAGCTTTGGTTGAAGCATCATCAGGCCAGGTTTATTCAAATATATATCCGGCAAAAAGCGAAGCTCCGTTCAGGATACTGTTCGGATTAAGCATTGCCGCATTTGTTATTACTAGCGTAATCTGTTACGTGCTTGGTTTTGTGCTTAATGACAGCATGGAAGAAGCCCTGCTGACTGCAGAATTTTTTAAGATTTTTGCCTACGGATTGGTCTCAGTACCGTTGATAGTAATGGCTTATTTTATTGCAAAGAAGGTTTAATTCAATTAACAATTAGCAATTAACAATTTTCAATACATATAGAAATTGGCTGAAAAAGTATTAAAAGGAATAACTTGTCCCGCCTGCGCCGGCGAGCTTGATCTGAGAGAAGGCGTTAAAACATTCAACTGCAAATACTGCGGCACACTGCTGTTAACCAAAGGTGTTGATGGCGTTGTTAAATATTACGTTCCGCGCAAGATACAGCGGAATATTGCTATCCAGAATATGTTCAACTGGCTTGGCAAAGGGCTTGCCAAAGCCCGCGGTTTAAAGAACCAGTCAAAGCTTGATGATGCGTTCCTGGTGTACATTCCATACTGGCGTGTAAGAGCAGATGTTATCGGCTGGGTTTTCGGCAAGGAACGAAGGACACAGACTGTGAACGGAAGAACTACTACATATTATGTTGATGTTGAACGTAAAATCCAGAAACCGTTTGACAGGACCTTTGCAGCATGCGATGTTGCAGAGCTTGGCGTACGCAAGGTAAACCTTGCAGGCGATGAAATGCGGCCTATAAATTTTGAAGAGCTTCAGTCTGAAGGGATGCTGTTCAATATCATCTCATCGGAAAAAGAAGTAACCGATATAGCAAAATCACAGTTTGTAGAAGAAGCTGTGAATTCAGTTAAGGTTGACCAGATAACCTTCCAGCATAACGATCTTGTCAGGCCCAATGTATCAATAGTTTACTACCCGCTCTGGGTAGTAAGATATGTTTTCCAGGGCAGAACCTACCAGGTAGTAGTTGACGGTGAAGACGGTACTGTTTGTTACGGAAAAGCGCCGGGCAATAACCTGTACCGCGCTGTAGCGGGTATTTTCGGCACTGCTGTCGGTTCATTCCTTGTAACTTTCTTCGGAATTTTCGGTATTGTTGGCGATAGCGACAGCGCAGAAGCTGCGCTGGTAATGTATGCATTTGCGCTTATCTTCGGGATAATAATTATGCTGTGGGGTTATAAAAAGTTCAGGTACGGCGGCGAGGTTGAAGAAGGAACAGGTATTGTTGCACCGCCTAAAAAAGGATTTTTTGGCGGCAAGAATGTAAATAACCTGAAAAGTATGGCAAGCGTTGGCAATGTAGTTGATGTTGCAAGCATTGCTTCAAGTATTTTAAGAAGGTAATAAAGCTGCAGGTTACAGGTTGCAGGATACAGGTGAAATTTTTTAAATAAATTAAATTTTTGGATCTCCTGAGAGATCCTTTCTTAAAGATAAGACGAGCGTTTTGCTCAGGATTAAGATAATGGAAGATTTTAAATTAATAGCGGTAAAATGTAAATCATGTGACAGCGGCCTGACCGTTGAAATGAATGACAATATTGTATATTGCTCAAGCTGCGGTAACGGCTGGGAAATAGTTAATGATGAGCTTGTTCCCATAGATGTTAACTTTGCAGCTCCCCTGGTAAAAGGCGACGGCGAAATTGTCTATAAAGGTTTCTGGCTGGTTGATGCATATGTTAAGATATTATCACGTGATTCATCAGGCGGGTGGATATCAAATCTATTCGGCGGCGCAAACAAGACCGAAGGAGAAGTTAAATTCTATGTACCTGCATTCTGGATGCCTATAGAATCAGTTAAAAATATCGGTGTAAGCTATACAACAAAGAATGCAGTACCTTCACCGCAAAAATACAATGTAAAGCTCACCGGATTCAATTTTTCCAAAGAGGATGCAAAAAAGATCGCAGAGTTCATTTTCCTTTCAATTGAAGCTGAGAAAAACGATACTATCCGCAACATAAATTACGATATACAGGTTAAAAATTACAGGGTGCTTGGCGTTCCATTTTACAAACAGCCAAACGGCAGGCTGAAAGATGCTGTTTTGGGGATAGAGGTAGCTTAAAGAGTAATTTCTACGGTTATAAATTAATTATATTCCGTAATGAAAAAAAATTTCCTTTTATTTACATTAATAGCATACTCTTTGTTTATTTTTTTCATTTCCCGAAATGCTGATAATTTTACTTTTCCAAATCTATTATTTTATTTATATTATTCAATTACAATTTTTTCAGTAATATTTATTTTACTATCAGCTATTATTTACCCCTATTTTTTAAACTACGCAAAAATTAATCCAGTAAGATTTTTGAAAATTATTGCATTTATTGAATTTTCTGTTTATTCTTTAAGCTATTCAATTTTTGCCTTTTCAACTTTATTTCTAAACTAATATGAGCAGTCAATCTTATATTTTTATTTTTAAAATTTTATCATTTCCATTATTTTTTATTTTAATCTACATTATTGTACTAATTGCAAGACTCACAATTAGCGAAGGATATTTTGTTTTTGCACCATATGCAGATACTAAAATGTCCGCTGAATATTCCCCTGAGAAATTTGATATTATAAAAACAGGAATGAAAATGACCGAAGTACATAACTTTATAGGTAAACCACTTTCTGAATATTATGATTCATTTACTTTATCTATTAAACATCGTTATACAGGTGACGGGAAACTTCTTTATAAGGCCAGAAGTTTCTGGATACCCGGCGACTTAGCATGGTATTGTTCAGAAATATATTACAATAAAGATAGCGTAGTTATTCAAATTGTCAATGACTGGAGATTCGATTAACTTGACATCACATTTTGTAAAAATTTTAGTGTTGCACTATAGGGCAACTTTTTATTATATTAATGTGTTATGATAGAGAAAAAGGTCAGAACTGTATATTTTTATAAGAATTATTTTTCTGATTTTCTGAAAAGGCAACCCAAAAAAGTTGTAGATAAAATAATCTGGACTCTCAGGCTTATTGAAACGCAAAGGTATATACCTGAAGAATATCTTAAACACATTACAAATACCGAAGGATTGTATGAAATAAGAGTTAATCAAAGCGGTGACATTTACCGTATTTTTTGCTTTTTTGATAAAAGTAATTTAATAATCTTAACAAATGGTTTTCAGAAAAAAACACAAAAAACACCGAAATCCGAAATTGTTAAGGCTTTAAAAATTAAAAAAGAATATGAAAAAGAAAAATAATTTAAAATCTCTGGATCAGTATACTGAAGAACAATATGGCAAAAAAAACTCTCCAAAGAGAATAAAATTTGAAATTGGATATGAAGATTTCCGATTGGGGTTTATACTCCAGCAGGCAAGACTTAAGAAAGGAATGACTCAGGGAGAACTTGCTGAAAAAATCGGATCAACAAAATCATATATTTCAAAAATTGAGAACGATGTTAAAGAAGTGAGAATATCAACCCTAATGAAAATTGTTGAAAAAGGCCTTGGCGGCAAATTAAATTTGTCTGTTACTGTTTAATAGAAAAATGAGAATAAAAAATGACTAAAAACAGACTTGAAGCATTCAGCGACGGAGTTCTGGCAATTATAATTACTATAATGGTATTGGAGCTTAAAGTTCCGCACGGAACAGAAATTAAAGACCTGGCCCCGCTCTATCCGTATTTTGTAAGTTATATATTAAGCTTTATATACCTTGGTATTTACTGGAACAATCATCATCACATGATGCATACAGTTAAACATATTTCCGGCGGAATTCTGTGGGCTAATATGCACCTTTTATTCTGGCTGAGCCTCATACCATTTACAACCGGATGGATGGCAGAAAATCATTTTGCCCCGCTTACATTAACATTATACGGCATTGACCTGTTAATGGCGGCAATTGCATATTTTATTCTTCAGACTATGATCCTAAAACTTCATGGCAGTGAATCAATGTTAAAAAAAGCAATAGGTAATGACCTTAAAGGAAAAGCATCACCTGTCCTGTATGTATCTGCAATTGTTTTATCTTATTTTGATATTAGCCAGTGGGCTGCAGGCGGAATTTATGTTTTTGTTGCACTGATGTGGCTCATTCCTGATAAACGAATAGAAAAAGTAATTTACGGGAACAAAATCTGAATTTTACCATATAAAAGAATAATAACTAATTAAATTCTTTAAAATTATGGGTAAATTCGCAATTTTTATATTATTTTTCAGCATTTATACATTTTCAGCCTGCGCGCAGGAAAAATCTCCGTTTGTAAGCTTTGAAGACTACGAAAAGCTGATGGCAGAGGTAAAAGAGCACAGGAAAGCAAGAATGCTTGAGCTTCCCCGAA
>LLZO01000024.1 GCA_001567545.1 Candidatus Tepidiaquacellales bacterium OLB5 | reverse complement strand
AGCCATGATGAAATGATGAAACTCTATCTGAAGGATAAAAGCAGCCTGTTCATCAGTAATTATGAACAGATTAAAACTGCAAAGTTCAATCCAAAGGAAATAGGTTATTTCGGTGGTGATGAGTTCAGCTGTATCCGTAATCTGGATACTGTAGTAACAAATTACATGATGAATGAATTCACTGTAATTCCCTTTAGGGATATATTCACGGCCACACCGTCTCCAAATGATTTTACAGAGCTTCTTAACTATGCTCACTTCCTGGGTATTATGGACCGTGGTCAGGCTTTAACTCGTTTCTTTCAGCGTAACTCTACTAAGGCTGGAGACCTCACGTTGTATCCGCATAAGGTTCAGGAGTTTTGGCTGTGGGTATCAAGCTGGGCTGTGTTTATTACTAAACCCAGTGATCTGGGTTATTCCGATAAAGGCTATGAAGTACCTGAAATGCAGGTAAACTGGCATGAGGTGGTTTTAAAGGAAAGGGATGTAATATCTGATAGGGACGGTCAAACCAAACTCATCAGGGATGGTTCAGCAAGCCTGCAGGAAGCTGCCAAAGAAAAGCGTGAGAGCATAATAGTCCGGGTTGATAAGGTACTCGATTTGTTAAGCAAGCAGCCGGATAAGCATTGCGCTATATGGCATCATCTGGAAGAGGAAAGAAAAGCCATCCAGAAAGCCATACCGGATGTTAAATCTGTTTGGGGTACCCAAAAGATGGAGGAGCGCGAACAGCATTTAATGGATTTCGCAGCAGGTAAATTTCAGTATATATCAACAAAGCCTGAAATAGCAGGTTATGGCTCTAACTGGCAGTATCATTGTGACTGGGAAATTTTTACAGGTATTACATATAAGTTTGAAGAATTCATTCAGGCTATTCACAGGGTTGTAAGGACCTACAGTAACAGCCGGAAAGTAACAATCGATATCATTCATACAGATGCAGAACGTGAAATAAAAAGAGCATTGCTTAGGAAATGGAATGATTATGAAGAACAGCAGCGCCAGATGACTGCTATTGTAAAAAAATACGGTTTGAGTGCAATTAATATAAAAGCTGATCTCAAGCGTTCCATGGGAGTTGAACGGCAAGAAGTTAAAACGGATTTTTACCACTGCATAAATAACGATAATGTCATAGAGCTTTCCTCATGGCCGGATGATAGTGTTCACCTGCAGGTGACTTCTATTCCATTCAGTGACCAGTATGAGTATTGTGAGTCATATCATGATTTCGGGCATAATGATGGCGATGAGGCATTCTTTAACCAGATGGATTTTACAACTCCGCAAATGCTCAGAGTTTTAAAGCCGGGTAGGATTTGCGCTGTACATGTTAAAGACAGGATCCGTTATTCATACCAGAATGGAGTTGGCTTTACATCACTTTCAGACTTCTCCGGTAAGACAGTAGCACATTTTGAAAAACACGGTTTTCACCTGATGGGTAAAATTACAGTAACTACAGATGTAGTTCAGGAAAATAACCAAACTTATAGGCTTGGTTGGTCGGAACAGTGCAAGGACGGTACCAAGATGGGTGTGGGTTTACCGGAATATATTCTGATATTCAGGAAGCCGCCAACAGATATGACAAACGGTTATGCTGATGAGCCTGTGACTAAAAAAAAAGAGGATTATCCTGTGGAAAGATGGCAGCTTGATGCGCATTCATACTGGCGCTCGGGGGGTAACAGGCTGCTATCACAGGATGAAATAATGAAGTACACGCTTTCACAAATAAGCAAAGGCTGGAAAGAGTTCAGCACTTCAAATATCTATGATTTTGAGGAACATGTAGGGATTTGTCATTCGCTGGAGGCTCTTAAAAAGCTTCCACGGACGTTTATGGCGGTTCCTGTGGTGTCTAACAGTCCATTTGTGTGGGATGATGTCACCAGAATGCACACACTGAATGCAAACCAAGCTGTAAAGGGGCTTGAAAAGCATTTATGTCCACTGCAGTTCGATATTGTTGACAGGCTAATAATCCGGTATAGCAGTCCTGGAGAGGTTGTTTTAGACCCGTTTGGAGGATTAATGACGGTCCCGTACAGGTGTATAAAGCTTGATAGGTTTGGTGTAGGAATTGAACTGAATGAAATATCATACACAGATGGCGCCCAGTACTGCAGTGATGCAACCAAAAAAAAAAGACGTAATTACATTATTTGATATGGTAAAGGTAAAATGAAATATAAAACAGAAAACGAGATGATACTTGATTTGATGCCTGCCATTTTAGGGGCTTTAATCCCTCGCAGAGTTAAATGTTATGCTGAAGTACCAAGATATTCCGGTAACGATCATACGGATATAGTATTAATTGATGTAAAGATGAAATCAGTATTTGCACTTGAGTTTAAACTGAATGGTCCCAAAGGTTTGAACCAGCAAGTAGAATATAACAGACAAAGGTTTCAATGTATTGGCATAATAAATGCTGTTCCAAAAGATAAAAACAAACATTTTTGTTTATATCCTTTTACAGGGGATGACATGCAGCTTGACTGCATTTGTAATACTTTAAGTCATCGTAAATGGAGTAATATTAATGAAAGTGATATTGCCGGTATATATTACTGGGGGTATCTGAATGATGAATCCTGCTTTGATGCTGGTCATGCTCACTGTAACAGGCTTTCGATGTTTCAGCTCTACAAAAAAGCTATATATAATTTACAGGCTTTTTATAATTGGAAGCTTGATTTCTATCTTGTTTATAAATCACTCGGCTTCTATTCCGTATCAGTAGCAAAAAAATATTTTAAACAAGTTTTACATGAAAAAAATAATAAGGAGTAAAAAATGAAATTCGAGATATTTGTTTATAAAGGTGAAACAACAATTCAACTTGAACCTGAAACAGTTGAAGAGGCAACTAAATTAGCTCGCCTATCAATCCGGGGTAATTTTAATGAAAGTAAAGCTATGCTGAATTTTAATGAATCCGGTACCCAAACATTCAGGGTAGATATACCAAATTATAAAAACAGGGATAATCGTAGCCTTTCAATGATTAGAAATAAAGATTGTAAAATTATTTAAATAATTAAATCCCTGCTGATGCGGTACCGGCAAATAAAAAATAACAGTTAAGGGGTTATCTGTTAAAACTGCAAAGGCAGGGATAAATAAAACAATAAAACTATGATACTCGGATTTAAACCACAATTCAAAAAGCGTATTTTAAATGGCTCTAAGGTACATTCCATCAGGCCTGATAAATCCAAAAGGTGGAAACCCGGTAATATTATTCATTTTGCTACAGGCGTGAGAACAAAGAACTATGATAATTTTATGAAAGGTGAATGTAAAAGTGTTCAGGATATAGAATTGAAGCTCTATAGGTCAGGTTTATTTATGATTTCAATTGACGGTAAACTCCCATTACATAAAGAGCCTGCTTTACAACTTGCAAAGAATGATGGATTTGATTCACTGGATGATATGTATGACTTGTTATTTGGGATGTACTGTAAAAATAAAAAGAAATTCAAAGTATTAACTTTAAAAATGAGATTAATTCACTGGACAAATTTAAAATATTAATGGAAAATAGACCGCAAGCTATAATAGTTACATTCCCTGTTCAGTTTCTGATTGACTTATCCATGAGTTACAAGCCGTGGATTCGAAGACGGAAAGATAAAATACTGCATGGCTTTAAAGAATGCATTCACCAGATTGAATTCTGTAATTCCGATCCTGAGGATTATTGGTCACATATCATGGGAAATGTTCCTGTAGAAGCTGTGAGAGAAAACATCACTCATTGTTACATCAACATACTCAGTAAAAAAGGTACAGAGCTAAAGTAATTGGTTTTGAATGCAGTAAAAAAGGTGAATTGATTTCTAAGGTGTTCGGTGACGGCCGTAAAATGACAGGTAAAAATTGGATATTGCTACATCAGTTTGAAAAAATTAAAGAAATTAAAATGGGTGGCTTTCAAGGCTTCCGGTACTGGAAAGAAGATTATTAAAATGGAACTCTTTGATAATAATAAATACTCAGGTGCTGAATTCAGCGAAGATAGAAAGTATCGGTATAAGCTGTGGCGTATTTGGGATGAAAGCAAAAACAAGGTGCAGTTCATTGGATTGAATCCTTCCAGTGCAAATGAAACAGAACCTGATAACACATTAACACGTTGTATAAACTTTGCTAAATCTTGGGGTTTTGGTGGTATGTTCATGACAAATTTATTTGCTTATGTATCAACAGATCCTAAGAAGCTTATCACCTCAGATGAAGACTTATTTAAGAATAACAGGGTATTGCTTGAGGTTTCCGTAGAATGTGAAATGACAGTTTTTTGTTGGGGTTGTTTTAAAGAAGCTAAATTAAGAGCTAAGGACATTATAGAGTTGTTTGATGAACCTTTTTGCATCAGAAAAACAAAGTCAGGTAATCCTGAGCATCCATTGTATTTACCTGGTAATTTGAAACCCATAAGATACAAAAACAATGTTAATCACTGAAGCCAAACCAATAGCGGATAAATTAAAGGCACTTCTTGAGCCTTACTGTGAACGTATAGAAATAGCAGGTTCTATCCGCAGGGAAAAAGAAATAGTAAAAGATATTGAAATAGTTCTTATTCCAAAGAATGCTAATAAATTATTCAATGTACTTGGTTTACATCTGCTTAAACTGAAGCGTGATTTTCAGTACATCAAAAATGGCGATAAATATAAACAGTTTTATTATATGGGTATAAAGGTAGATCTGTTTGTTGCTCATCCGGATAACTGGGGATATATCTTTGCAATCCGGACCGGGAGTGCTGAGTATTCACATAATGTTTTAGCCTCTGGCTGGGTTAAAAAGGGATTTAAGGGTGTTGATGGATTCTTAACCCGTAAGGGTGAAATTATCCCGGTAAAAGAGGAAATAGATTTATTTAAAATTATCGGTGAGGAATATATCTCACCAAAAGAAAGGGAATTAAAAAATGTATAATAATCAAACATGGGTTAAGCATGAAGTTAAAGAAATGTCAAAAGATGAGAAAATTCAGCGGTGCATTCACTGTAATCATATAATTACTGATCTGAGCCGTGTATCTTTTATGAGTTCAAACATTTCACGCGGATTTCCTGAAGGGACCGTATATCAATTACCCGGTAGCGGAATTTCACAGGCTGTGGTACCTGATAACGCTCGGAGGGTAATGGATTGCAATGTATATTATTCAGCCAGGATTGAAAAGGCTGAAGATGTTAATTGTAATCCTGATATGAAAGCTTCTCATCAAAAAGTGAATCCGTAAGTTTATAACTGCAAACGGTGTTTACTAATGAACTAAATACTGCGGTTACAGTACGATATGCATCTCCATTTGATGTTTTCTTGGGGAGTGCGGCAAGCCTTGTCATAAGTAAATACCCACGTTGCAGGGATTCAAAAGAAAAATATAACAGCTTCAGTCGGTATTCAGGATCCTTCCACTCAGGATTCGTATTTCGCTGTTCCGGTGTAGATTTAATGAATTTGAATATATCAGGTGAAACCTCATCCCGATATGCTTTGAGCCGCTTAGATGAAATATTATTAAATAACTTCTTTAATTTAATTTTGTCATCTGGTGTAACAGATTTATGTAACTCTTCTAAAAGGTATGATGCTCCACCAAGGTATTTCTTGTTTATCATATTTTTAGGATGTAAATAATATAGTTTTTAAAAAGTTAGTATCACGTAAATCTGGATATTATTTCATTGTTAATTGTTAAAAAATAACTTATAAGCTATCTTTGTAATGAAAATAAGAATAAACGTAAAGGGCTGCACATTCAAAGTCATTGCAGATGAGATTGTGATTGAAACAAGAGAGCCTGAAAAGAAGTTTGATATAAAGCTTGAAAATGAAAACGGTGTTAAACAGGAACGGGTATTAATAATCCGTGACCGTAAAACACATTTGAAATCTAACTACAGTTAATTAAACGTAGCCGGTAGTTGCAAGGCCGCCAAGTAGCGGTGTAGCAGGCAAGGGCAGTTTAGAACTATCAATAGTTTTGAACTGCTTTTTTTATTTTAAAAAATCTATGAAAACAACAGAACTAAAAGAATTTTCAAAAAAATCCAAGAAAGATATCTGAAAAGCAATTTACCGAACTCCAGCAATGGCTTGATGAGTTAGGTGATCTCTCAGGTGTGGTTCATGATGTGAATTCAAACCAGATAATCAGCGGTAACCAAAGGACAAAAGCATTTAATCTTGAAGATTGTGAGATTAAAATAATTGAAAAGCATAATAAACCCACTAGAACAGGCACTGTTGCTTTAGGATATGTTATTTATAAAGGTGAGAAATTTTCCTACAGGCAGGTGAAGTGGACAAAGAAACAATGCGATAAAGCAAATATCATTGCAAACAAAGCCGGGGGTGAGTGGGATTTTGAGGTTTTGGGTAAAAATTTCAATTTTGATGATTTAAGTAATTGGGGATTTGGTAAAGATGAACTATCCTTTTTTGATGATATTCAAGTTAAGGAAGATGACTTCGATGCTGAGGCTGAATATGAAAAAATTAAAAAACCATTTACCAAATTGGGAGACCTCTATCAGCTGAATAACCACAGGCTAATTTGCGGTGATTCAAAAGAGGAAAAATATTATAAACTCCTGTTAAAGAATAAAAAAGCCAGACTTGTTCATACTGATCCCCCATACAATGTAGACTACAAATCACCTGCTGGTAATTCTTACTCAAAAGGTAAATATGGAAATGAAGGTAAAATATTTAATGATAACAAAAAGCCTGAAGAGGCTTTAGAGCTTTACACTAAAACTCTGGAAAATCTTTATAAATATACAACTGATGATTGTGTTTTGTATTGGTGGTATGCAGATAAAAATATTGTGATTAACCTGCAGGCACTGGAAGCTGCAACCTGGCATAAAAGTCAAACCATCATTTGGGTTAAAGAACGCTTTGTATTTTCCTATGGTCAGGAATATCACAGGTGTTTTGAACCGTGCATTGTTGGATGGAAGCAGGGAAAAAAGCATTTTACAAATAAGAAACTAGCAAATCTTAAAGATGTTCATTCTTTGTCATTTGACAGTTTTATTGAGGTTTTGGACTTATGGTTTATCAATCGTGATAACACAAATGATTATGTTCATCCCACACAAAAGCCGGTGAGGCTTTCGGAGAGGGCTTTAAAAAAAGAATTCACAGCAAGGTGACGGTGTTATTGATGCTTTTGGAGGGTCAGGGTCGACCTTGATGGGGTGTGAACAGATGAAAAGAGATGCATATTTGATGGAATTAGACCCAAAATACTGCGATGTTATCGTAAAAAGATATGTTTTGTATTGTAAAAATAATGATCTTGAATGCAGGATTTTGTTAAATGGTAAGATTTTAGACAAAAAACGATTTATTTCTTAACCTTAAGTTGACAAGGGTTGACAAAATTAAAATATGACTAGCAGAAAATCTTTAACCGAAGAGAGAAAAAAGAAGGCTTGGTTTTTATGGCTTGGTGGGATGTCATTCCGTGAAATCGGTAAAGAACTTGGTGTTTCACACGCTCAGATTGAAAAGGATATTAAGAAAATCAAGACTGAATGGGAAAAACAGAATGAAAGCGAAATCAGCGAAATTGCCAAAAAGGAATTGATAAAGCTTGAGCAATGGGAAAGCCGGATTACAGTCACTCATAATAAAACAGGTACTGATAAGGATACACGTCAGAAAGTAATACAGGAAATAAATGCAAAGATGCGGATTCAACAGCGCCGTCTAAGATTGCTGGGACTTGATAAGGTACTGATAGTTAATGTTAATGAAAATTATGATATGAAACAATTCAGTGATGATGAGCTTGAGAGAATCATTAAAGATGGTGTATCACCAAAACAAATTATAGCTGAGAGAAACTTTGAGAGCAACTCCGGAAGAATTAGCAGCAGCGGAACTGGAATACAGGAAAAGACAAAATCAGTCAAGGGAATACAAGGAAAAGGTAAATAAATATAACCTCACCGAAAAACAAAGAAAAAGCTTTTTAGATTTTGTTTTGTATACTAAACCTGATTACCAGTTGAACTGGCATCATAAATTTATGTGCCATAAACTGGAGTTATTTTCCACAGGTATCATTAAGAACCTTATGGTATTTATGCCGCCCCAGCATGGAAAGAGTGAATTAGTATCGAGACGTTTACCTGCATATATGCTTGGTAGGAATCCAAATCTTAAATTTGTAGGTGCATCATACTCATCTGAATTATCAAAATCATTTAACAGGGATTGCCAAAGGATAATGAAGTCCTCTGAATATTCAGAGATATTTCGTTTATCTGATAACAAGGATGTATCTAAGTTCAGGTATGCTGAACGTGCGGATTATTTTGAAATAGTCGGATACGAGGGTTCATACAGATCTGTTGGTGTTGACGGTGCAATCACAGGATTCAGGGCTGATATTTTCAGCATTGATGATCCGGTTAAAGGTTACAAGGAAGCAATGTCACCCACAGAGCGTGAACATGCCTGGAATTTTTATAATGCCATAGTTGAAACAAGATGTCATAATAAAACCCAAAAAATGCTAACAATGACCAGATGGCATGAAGATGATTTAGCCGGAAAGATTATTTTAGCTGATTATGACAGGCTCCAGCAAAAAGCATATAATCTTAAATACATCGATGTGTTGATTGATAAAGATAGCTTATCTTTCACTGAATTAATCGGTGAGTATAAGATGCTTTGTGATTTATTCCCGGATGATATACTTAAATGGGATATTGTGATATTCCCTGCTGTAAAAGAAGATGCAAGCAATCCTGATGACCCACGTAAAATCGGTGAGGCATTATGGGAAGAGATGCATTCACTTGAAAGGTTGGATAATATTAAACTTAAAGCACCTCAGATATTTGTTAGCTTGTATCAACAGCGACCTGCACCTGAGGAAGGCGATATAATAAAAGCGGCTTGGTTTAAAACATTCAAATCAACTGATTTACCAAAAGAAGTTACTAAAGACTTTTATTCTGATACCGGCTATGGAAAACAAAAGAGTGATAAATCAGCCACAGGTTGTTATACATTGCATGAAGGGAATATGTACATTTGGGACCTTTCGGTTGTTAATTTACCGTTTCCGAAGTTCATCACAAATTACAAGGATTTCATAACTCGGAATGGTTATTCATATAAATCTGAATGTGCATTTGAGCCAAAGGCTACAGGTATTTCATGTGTTCAACAGCTTAAAGTTGAAAAACTGGATAATGGAAAGTATATAAACATTGTTGAAGATAAACCGCCAAAGGATGATAAAGTCACACGTGCGAAATCAATCACACCAATACTTGCTGCAGGTCGTGTTCATCTTTTAGAAGGTGCAAGCTGGATTCAAGCATTCTTGCTTGAGTGTAAACAATTTCCAAATGGAAAGAATGATGACCAAGTAGATTTTCTAACAGGGGTTTTAAACCGCAGGTTTGGTGATGAATTAACAGGTATTCGTATTACGATAATTAAGAAAAAGGAACCTGAAACTTGACAAATCAAATTTTATTAACTATGTTTGTATAGTTCTTAAACATTTCGGGCACTGACAAAGTAGCCGGTAGCGTAAAGACACTCAAGTAAGTGTGCATCCAGCAAGGGTATTTGTAGTAACTTTCATTTGAAAGGTTATTGCAGATGCCCTTTTTGTTTTATAATAAAACACATACTTGGGTGAAATAAAAAAAGTATCGATACACACTGCAAATGGATGGGAAAGCGTTCCCGTTGATGTCCCTGCGATTAAACACACAAATGATGCTGCATCAGGCTATAATCCTGAATGGTGGAAGCCTATTACAAATTCCGATGTATTTGGTGGTATCCGTAACATTGATAAGAACAGGTCATATGCTTATGCCTGCGGTAATGCCAGGGGTAAAAATATAGCCAAAGCTAATATATACCTTTACAAGAAAACAGGAAAAGGTTTAAAAGAAATTTATGAACATCCTTTCCTGGATTTAATCTCACATCCAAATTCATATAAACAGTCATTGAAATTGTTGTTATGGCTCTCTATGGCAAATATGGATTTTAAGAAAGGCAATGCTTATTGGTATGTTCCAAATGGTTTATTTGATATTCCTCAGGGATTTTACTTACTACCATCAAAATATGTACAGCCAAATTTCAACGCTGAAATGACGGATATAACAAGTTATACATACTTTGGTGGCCGTAGGAAAGTGGAGTACTCAAAAGAAGAGATATTGCATTTCAAGCTGCCTAACCCGGATAGTAATCTGGTTGGAATGGGAACAGCTGACAGGCTGAACTTCACAACGGATATTGATTACTACATTGCTCAGTATATGAAGAACTTCTTTGAGAACGATACATTAAATGGAACAGTGTATTCAGCCAAGGAACAGTTAAGGGATGACGTTTATCAGAGAAGTATTGATACGATCCTTGAACATCATAAAGGAATAGATAAATCTGGAAATCCATTATTCCTTGAGGGCGATGTCACAGTTCAGGAATCCAGAGGGCCTAAAGAGTTGGATTTTGCAAAAAGCCGTATGATGACACGTGATGAGATATGTTCAATCTTCGAAGTTCCTAAGCCGATAATTGCGATAACAGATGATGTGAATTATGCGAATGCACGTGCAGCATTACAAACATTTCTTGAAAATACGATTTCGCCTTTGGCTGAGGTTGTATTTGAAAGCATGCTGGATTTATTTGTTAAGGAGCGTTATGATTCTAAGCTGGTAGTGAAGTTTGATTATACACTGAAAACTGACCGTGAAACCCAGCTTAATGAATATACGACATATGCTGAAACAGGAATGCTTAGCTTAAATGAATTAAGGGAAAGGGATGGTTTTGAAAAAGATAGTGACCCACGTTCTGACACTCCAATGTTTTACCTGAAGAATAAATCAGCCGGTTCACCGGATGAAAACAATAATCAATCAAACAATAAAAATGAAAAATCTCAGGATTCCAAAACTAATAAATAATGCTGGTGCAGGTGCTGATGCACAATACCTGGCTGATTCAGTACTTGAATTTACTAATGCCCGTATTGATAAAAATGAGCGTTCAGTTGTATTTACACTAATCACAGATAAGTTTAACCGCAATGGTTGGAAGTTCAGGGCTGATGGCATTAAGCTTGAAAATTACAAGAAAAACCCACTTGTATTATTTAATCATGGTCCCAGAGATTTCTTAGGCATCAAAGGTCCTGATACTGTTTTGAATTATGTTATTGGAAACTCACCATGGCAAAATGTTGAAGGTACTGACCTTGTTTGCAAAGCTATTTTTAATAAAAGACCATTTTCACAGGATGTTTGGAATTCAGTTGTTGAAGGTGATTTACCAGCATGGAGTGCAGGTATGAACCCGATTGAACCCTATGATGACACGATGATTCGCAATGAAACTGATGGAACTATTGATTTTCTGCAATCAGAGCTTGTTGAGATATCAAAGGTACTTATTCCGGCTGATCCTGATGCGGTTAACAACATGCTCGGAAGAGCTAAAACAACTGAGTTCAAGAATTTTCTTGTTAATGAATTTTCTATGAACATGCTGAAATCTGAATTAGAGAGTTTAAAAACTGAACTCACTAATCTCAAAAATGCTATAAGTAAAGAGGGTGAATACATCTCTAAAGCTGAAGCTGAGAGTATTGTTATTTCTGTTTGTAAAAAATACGATAAGATTTATGCTGCCAAATTTACGGAGATAGTAGGTCAGCTAAAGAATTTACAGGAGTTGAAAGTAAATAACTTGAAGACTTCTATAAATGAAATGGTTACCGGGGCTATTAGTACAATTAAAGGTAAAGTATAAATTATCGGCAATTATAATAAACTATTTTCAAAAATTAATCAATTAACAAATGTTAATATTAAAATATTTAAAAAACAGGTTTGTGCAGTTTGCAATGTTCATATTGCTTGCTGCAGTATGCGCCTCCATTGATACAAATTTGGGAGGTGCTGCAGGTATTATCATGGCTACAGGTGCTGCAGTTGCTTCAACAAAAAAGGATAATGAAACCAAAGTAGAAACTGAGGTTGAATTAACATCTGAATCTGAAAAGGTAGAAATACCAATGACACCGGCAATCAAAGAATTAATCAATTTAATGAAAGATGGTGTGGTAGATGGCGTTAAAGAAGTTGTGAATAACTTCAAGAAAAACCTGAAACTCCCAGGTGAGGGTGGACTTGATAATGCACGTAGTGAAGTATATGAAAAAGTTCTCACTGAAAAAGAGAAATCTATCCAGAATTCAGGGGAACGCAGGCGCTTAGGTATGAACAGGATAATCAGGGGTATTTTAAATAATAATCCTGACTGGGTACCTGATGAATTATACACTAATGCGGTTGAAGAAGGTGATACTGCAAAAGGCGGTACTTTGCTTCCGGCTCCGATGGCAAACACTATTGTAGCCAATCTTGCAGATAACAACATAGCAACACGTGAAACTGAAAGATGGCCTTTGTCATCAAGAACTTACAAAGTTCCTAAACTTCTGGCAAATGCAACAGGTGGCTGGAGAGGTGAAAAAGGCAGGGCACGTGTTGATTCACCAAGCTTCGGGGATGTAACATTCACTCCGCATGATTATGCATTAATCATACCATTCACAGAAGAAATCCTTTCAGATGTTGATATGGATTTAGAAGCTTTGGTTATGATGTTCACACTGAAAGATTTTGACCGTGCAAGGGATGCTGCATTCTTAAGGGGTGCAACTACTGCGGATGGAACAATCTATGGCTTATACAACAGGGCTGGTTTAACAGAGAAGTTCGTTAACGGTACCAACTTTGCAGATCTTGATTACGATGACATAATTGATTTACCTGCTGCTATTGAGGCTCAAAACCTCGTAAATGCAAAATGGCTGATGCACAGGACAATATGGGCAATGATTAAGAAGATGAAAGATGACCAAGGCAGATACCTGCTTTCAAGTGAAGAGAGGAAATCTCAGCAGCTTGAAGGATTCCCTGTTATCTTATCTGAACAGGCATATTCCACAGGCGAATCAGCTGTTAGCAGACGTTTTGTAACTTTCGGTAACTACAAAGAAGTTAAGCGCGGCTCAAGGAATGAAATTCATATGAGTGAATCCAATCAGGCATCTATCGTTGACCAGGCAACAGGTGAAACAATTCATCTCTGGCAACAGAAGATGAAAGGACTGATGATATCAGAAAAATATGATTTCCAGCAGTTCTTCCCGAATGCTATTGCTGCGCTTAAAACAAAAGCAGCTTAATTAACTAACTATAATTTCACAGGGGGATTAAGGTTCTAATTAATCTCCCTGTAAACTAAATTTTCAATAAAAATGGGTGTAGAAAATAAATATGAAGTGGTAAATCCGTTCTTTCATCATACAAAGAATTTTACCACAGGTTCACAAATCATCCTATCAGCACAGGAAGCTAAGGGGTATGGAGAATCCGTCAGACCATGGCCTGCGGATAAACCCGATCCTGAACCTCCAAAGGATATAGCTCCTAGTGTTTATGTTTCACCCAAGGATGAAACAGGTGCAAAAATAACATCATTGCAGGAAGAGATTAAGTCATGCAATGAAGAGATAGCAAAGCTTCAGGAAGCAAATGGAAAGCTTAACGATACTGTATCCGATAAGGATAAAGAGATTGAAAGCTTGAAAACTTCACTCAATACTGCCAATGAAGAGATAGCAAAGCTTCAGGAAGCAAAGCCGGATGAAAAAAAGGGTGAAGATAAGAAGTCAAAAAAGTAATTAACAATATTTCATTAATCCAATTTATATAAAATGAAAAACTTAAAATTTTTAATTGTAATTCTGACTGGACTGTTAATCAGTTCAACAGTTTTAAAGGCTCAGGAGCCACAGGTTATTGTAAATGATACTATCGGTAACAGCGGTAATGTTACTGGTGCAATTACATTTGAACCAAACAGAATTATAGATTCTGTTGTATTTGTTGTTTATGCGAAGGGTGAAATAGATCTGGACAGGTTTATCGTTACACGAGGGGTCAGTGTTGGTGATTGGGTACAGAATTATACAACATCAGTCGGTGATACTACCACACTCACAATTGATAATGATTCTACAACTGCCACTATCACCAAGGTCAAGAATCACACGGGAATTACAGGCTGCAATAAACTGAAAGTGCAGGTGGATGCTGGTTCATCCGGCAATGATGCGACTGATCCTAATAATGTAAAAGTAATTGCAATTCCATATTACAGGCAAAGGTTCTAAATAAATCAAATGCTCACACTCACTAAATTCAAACGGTTTCTTGGAGTTGATTCCAGCAATACTGATAAAGATGTTGTTTATCAGGAATTCATTAATGATGCAATTGGAGAGGCTGAACGTACAACAAACCGTGTATTGAAGTTTAACACTGTTAAAGTCCATTTAAATGGCAATGGCACTGATACATTGATATTGCCTGAATGGCCTGTTTACAGGGTGACAAAGCTTCAGTATTTTAACGGTTCTGATTTTGTTGATATTATTAACTCACCGGATACAATTGCAAATTCAATCAGAATCATTAATGGATATAAAATCAAATTCATTAAATCGTATAGCTTCCAGTGTGGTGTAGAAAATATTTATTTAGAGTTTGAAGCTGGATATCAATTTGCAGATGAATGGGTAACTGGTCATGCTTATCTGGTTGGCAATAATGTAGTTTATAATAGCCAACTTTACAAATGCATAACCGCCCATACATCGGGGACATTTGATGTTACCAAATGGGAATTGTTAACGGTAGAGCTTATCCCCACAGATCTTGAAAAAGCTGTAAAATATAATGCTGCTATGATATTTTATGAATCACCGGCAGGTAGCGGATGGTTTATGAAAAACAGTTCAAATACAGGCGGTCAATCCTCGGATGGTTTTACCATCGGTAAGGATAAAATGATTGATTATTATACAAGAACTTATGAGGCATACAGGAAAAGGAATATAAGATGAATTCACAAAGGCAAGATATAATTGAAAATCTGAAGAACAGTTTCCTGAAAATCAATACTGATAATGGCTATACACGTAATGTTTCAAAGGTCACTTATTACAATTTGGTTTTAAGCGATATTACATCATTCAAAACGAATCATGCTCAGGTAGATTTTGAACCCGGAGCGGATATCATTGATGATACAAAAAATGAAACTACACTAAAAAGTCAATTTGCGATATTGATTAAAACATTCATTGAATCCAAAACCGATATAAACAAAGAGGGCTTGCTTGTCAATGAGGCTGAAGAATGGATTAAGAACTGGGAATGGTTCTTTTATGGAATCAACAAAGATATCAACAGGGATAACATTTGTAATTTAAGGTCCGTTGCCGGAGTATATAAATACACCATTATAGCACGTGACCCTGTATTTGCAAAGGCTCAAAATAAGCAAACGCTGGCAATTCTTTTAAGGGTTTATTTCAATCAATTCAAAAGTTATTAACTAAGGAGTAATAAATGTTAAAACAAATTTTTTCAAATAAAAAGAGAGTTATCCTGGGTATGCTGGGGTTTCTCTTATTGTGTTTTACATTAGCAGTATTATTAGATCCTGCATTGATTAGTGTTGGTATGATATCACTTGCATTTGCACCTGTTGCAAATTTTTACGATACAGCCGCATTCAATGAAGAGGGATCTAATATCTGGTGGTTAAAACGCAAAGATAAAACAACTCAGGCTTACCTTAACTTTGGGCAGGTATCAGGTGTAAAAGTCACCAGCGGGGGTTCAGGATATGCTGTAGCTCCGACAGTGGTGTTCACAGGTGGTGGAGGTTCAGGTGCGGCCGGTACTGCACTAATTTCAAACGGTAAAGTTGTAAAAGTAGTAATGACTAACAATGGTACCGGATATACATCTGCACCAGCTGTATCATTTACACCCGGTGGAGGTGACCCGGGTACAGGTGCTGCGGCTACAGCATTTTGGAGTGATGGATGGCATTTAATGCCTGCAAGATTATCAGTTGATGTTACAGCAGGTCAGAAACAAACAAATGTCATCGGTGAAAATAAAAAAGATTTTCACCACAAAAAAAGAAACAGCTGAAGGAAGTTTCAAGGCTGAATTAAATCAAAATGATACCTGGACAAAGAATTTCTTTGCAAAAGAGGCTCATCTGTATGACTGGGAGTGTTTCCAGCATGTAGGACCCTCAAGAGGTTCTGAGTTTCAGGCATACAGGTTAATCGGTGTTATGCGCTTTCCTAATCTTCTCGAAGAGAAGCGTCAGGGCGGCACAATAACAGTTGAAGGTACCATACTTGAAAACAAATCAGCAATCAGTACAACAAACAACACACTTCCGGTTTCTGATCTTGTTGGTAATTATAATATAGCTGCAAGCGAGCTATATGCTGAAGATGAAGAGGTTGTAGTACCAAGCATTTAATAACCATTTAATTTTATATAAATGTCAAATATCAAAATAAAAAAAACTTCTTACATCCATAGTTATGGATGTAATCATTGACGGCAAGCCTGTTAATAAACAGGTTTTGCCGGGTGATGAGGTAACGGTATCAGAAGAGACTTTGGCAAATCTTAAACATCTCAATGAGGCTCATGCGGTCGTTGATAATAAGATTGAAGTCAAAGCTACAGCTGATACTAAGAAATCAGAAAACAAAATCAATCCAGGAACCGATGAAAAAGACAAGAAATAATTCAGGTATTGAAAAGTATTTGAATAAGCCTAAGACATTTAAAGTCTTGGGCTTATCAATTACGCCTAAACCACTGAAGTTAAGATGGAAACTTCTTACTGCAAACATTACAGAGCGTGTTCGCAGGTTCACAATTAAGGAAGCTGGATTAACACCGGAAGAGGCAAAGGATACAGCTTATACAGGTTTGCTGCAGGTGTATGAAAATCTGTTTTTCAGCTTGAGCCATAAACCAAAGAATGAGCCAAGCGGTGTAGATAATCTTGTTGAGATATTATCTGCATGCGCCAGTGAAGATATCGATTGGAATAAATTCATTAAAGATAAGTTGAAAGGAAAAACCCCGGATAAGCAGCTTGAAATCTATAATGAAATTAGAACGGCAGGTATGGCACTTTATAAAGATTTTTTTACCGAAATTCTGACATTGAGAAGAATGTAGACCTATTGCTTAAGCAGTGCGGTCACTTTTTAAAAGAGGCTCAATACATAATAGTTCGTGGTAAGAGAGTCAAAGTAGAGCTACCTCCCAAGTATAGAATTCCCGATAACCTGACAATCGAAAAAATGATTGATGAAATTGCCAAAAGATACACACAGGATCCTGATTTTATAGCTGAAACAAAAACGCAATATGATTATTACATGGTGAAAATGTGGAATGCTCAGGAATATGTTTCAAGTATGTACATTCAAATAACTTATTTTAAATGATGGAAACAGATTTTCAAGTCAGATGCCGTGGTAAATTATATGATAACATTGATGATGCGATTAATGATTACATCAATGAAATCAATCCGGGTATAGGTCAGGCAAAGCTTGATAGGATTTTAAAAGCCATCAATCTGGATATTTATGAAAATCTTGCATCGGGGGTTACATACTTAAAGACACCTGTAGAGGCATTATCACCTGTTACGATTGCTAAAAAAGGTCACAGTAAACCTTTCCTGGATAAAGGTATTTTGCTTAATCAGGTCAAAGATAAAATTCTCAATGAAATGCACGGACAAGTATTCATAGGTTCACAGGATAATAGAGATGTCATTGCTTCAATACTTCATTATGGAAGTGATAAGATACCGGCTAGGCCGTTTTTTTGATTTCTCGGAAAAGGTTTTAGCAGATATCGATAAAATTTTACTTGAAGATTAAAAATGCCTGAAAAGAAATTAGTCATAGATGTAGAGGTTAAGAAAAAAACCACCGGTTCAACTGGTAAGGTAAGGGATGAGGATGACCCCAAGGTATCAGCTGAACGGGAAAAACAGGCAAATAAAGAAAAACTTGAAAATCTCAAGGCATCATTAAAGCAAAAACAATCCTTACTGGATTCAGATATTAAACGCCAGCAGGTTTTACTTGACCATGCAAAACAGATGGAACTTGAGGCTGAACGTCAGGGCAATCGTGAAAAAATAAAAGAAATGATTGCTTTCCGTAAGCTGATGGAATCACAGCTTCGTGTTATGGAAGCTGATATGCGTTTAATCAGAAGTAAGGACCTAGCAGAGTTTAAATCAAACCTTAAGGAAAAGGAACGGGCTCAGAAACAGTATGATCGTGAAATCAGAAATGCACCCAGAACTAAATTAGCCGGTGATATTGGTTCAGAAGCTTATTATAAACAGGTAGCCAATAAACAAGCTGGTATGTTACCCGGCTCTGAACAGTTCATCCAGACAGGTTCTCTTTTAAACAGATACCGCGCTCAATTAACAGCTTCCGGTGTTGATGTTAGAAGCTTATCTCAAAAAATTGGTGGTGAATTCAAGAATGCACTGGATTCATCTTCAGCATCCATTACTAATCAAATAAGCAGTTTATCAAAACAGGCTTTAGGTTACTACGGTGTAACCATGGCAATTACACAGGCTATTTCATTAGCACGTCAGAGTGTAACTGCGTATGGTGAACAGGAAGATGCATTACTGCAGTTACAAGCCGTTACCCACGGAAATACCGAACAGTATAACAGGCTTGTAAAGCTTAGTGAAGATTCACAGAAGAAGTTTGGAATACCGGATGAAGAGATAGAATCAATGCTTGCATATGCCGTGGCACAGGGCCGTGGTGAGGAAATGATGCAAAAAATGATTAAGGCTGCCCGTATCATGGCAATTGTGAATAAGACGGATTTTGCTCAATCATTCAGGGATGTTGATAAAACTCTTGAGGGGAATGTTAAGCAATACGGCAAGATGGAACAGGATTTCAAGCATCTTACAAAAGAACAGCTTGAAAATGGCGCTGCGGTTGATTTGATTTTAAGCAAGTATCAGGATCTCGGTAATGCTGTAGAAAATTCAGCAAGTACCAAAATGAAAATTGCTGAGACTAATGTAAGTGAATTCAAAGAGGGGCTTGGTGAGGCAATTGTTACAGCTATTATACCTGGTGTGGACGCATTTAATGCTTTAGGAATAAGTTCAAGTGATGCAGGTAAAATAATAGGTCAGTCGTTATCATCTGGTGTTATATCGGCATTACCTGGATTGACTCAGTTAATAAATAAGGTCCGTGAAACCGGGCACGAAAACACAAACCTCAAAGCTAATCTTGAAGAATTTAAAAATAAAGTTCCTGTATTTGGACATGCCGTTCAGTTTCTGGCTTTGGAATTTACCGGATTAAGCGGTGAGATAGATGGTTCAACAAATAGTTTATATGGATTAATAACTGCATTCACTGCATTACCGGACTTTAAGAAAATTAATACAAAGGATCCTATGAATGACCCTGCAAATCAGGGCACTAAGGATTTTTCTGTTAAAACAAAATCACCCGGTTCAAAACAGCATAAAGAGGAAAAGGATGCAATCGATGAATTAATCAAATCGATTGATCTCAATATCAAACAACAGGAATTACAGCTTAAACTTGAGGGTAAAAAACCCGGTCTTATTTCGGATACAATTAAAAAAGAACTTCTCAGATTAGAAGCTGTTGATAGAACAAATCTAAAACAGGAACAGCTTGTAAAACTGCTTGAAAAGGAAGTTGAATTAAGGGATAAGTTATCCAGCTTTATTGCCAAGGGGTTAAATGCTGAGAGTCCTGATGCACGTTCTGAAAGGCAAAAACCAAGAGGAACATCACCGGCAAATCCCAGTGAACAGGGTTCTGAAGATAATTATTTTAAAAAGCTTCAGGAAATACAGGATAACATAGGTAAAGAATCACTAAACGCTTTCACACAATCATTAAGCTTGGTTCAGCAAATAGACCAGGTACTTGGGGGAGGCGCTGCTGAGGTTATAAACGCTTTCCAGACTGCATACAGCATCACACAGGCTATTGTTGAATTAATAAACACCATCGATACAATTACAGGGTTATTAGATTTTATACCTGGTGCAGGTGCTTTAAAAGCCATACCCGGACTTGCTGGTGGTGGTAGAACAATAGCAGGGGCAATGTATGAATGGAATGAAAGTGGAAAGGAATTGTTTATTCCAACTACATCCGGTTACGTTTTAGATGCTAAAAGGTTCGGAGAGTTCTCATCATCAATTTCAGAAATGTCATCTTATATGGCAAGGGATAGGGCTACTGTAGGTTCCGGATTTGCAGCTTCTGTATCAAACCGACCGATGGTAAAAATCGAGATTAAGAATCCAATTGACTTTAGGAAAGCTTTTGAGGCATCTTCAATTGAGGCTGCTTTAAGAAATAATGCTACTGCAGGATGAAAGTATTATTTGCAAAATATAAGATGGCTAATAATCATTCGAACTATTTCGATATTGTTGACCCTGTGCCGGATGATGTTCTTTTGATTACAAAACATGTAAGACTTCCGAGAGTAAAAAAGCAATTAACATCACCGGAAGATTTTTCACAGATTCAATATGGGGATGTTGAAATTGAACTGGGTTTATTGAGTAAGGAATTAAGTAAAAACAACAAATCAATCTCAGATTTCTTTGATGCTTTAATAGAATATGATCCAAACTATCCGGATAAAAAAATGTTTATGCATAATCGATTCAGGAAAAGTTAAATGGGCTGGCTTTGTGAATTTGCCAATAAAATCAGATTTGAGTTATGCTAACAAAATTGACGGATTCAAATTAACAGTTATAGCTTATGATGCTATGGTTGAATGGAAGAAATATGCAGAAAGATTAATACCTGCATATTACTTTCAGGATAATACTTCGTTTTGGGATTATCTGAAGAATCAATTAATGAATAGATTCTTTATGTATTTTCAAAATGATATACCTACTAATATCGGTGTTCAGCCTATAATACTAAATAAATCATTATTTGTTTGGTCACGTGCAGGTGGAAATGATAATTTTACGATATATAACATAATCCGTGCCTTAGCTGTTTGGGGATTGGTTTATAAATTTGATGTTCCATCAAATTATGAATCTCTCGCATGGGGTGGTGACAGGGTTCCGTTGACATTCAGGTTAATGAGACGTGTGAACGGAAAGCCTGCTGTTATGAAACCCCAGGATTATTACCGAACTCAATTACCCAAGATTGATAAGAATTGGGTATTGCTGGTTAATCATCGTTATAATTTATCGGATACTTATTTCACTAATGAGAGAACATATGATATCGTTCACGGGGTACTCATGAATGAAAGTATAACCTATAATTTTGATAATTACAATTTTATGCCACCTGCACAAGGAGGTCCTCCTAATCCTTGTTTTATACTTGATTCCAGTGAAGCAGCTTATCAGAAAATATTAACGGTGTTTCAGGATGGTGGTATTGTAAAACAAATTGAGCTTGAAGATGTACTAATTGTTGAAAAGGATATGTTTAAACTCAATTTAACAAGTTCAGCTGGTCAGGAATATTCTTTGAAGTTTATGAACAGCAGGATTTACAAGGATTGGAGTGTGACTAACAGAAGTAACAGCAGGATTGCACCTCACAGAATATTTTGTAATCAATACATTCCAGAACCAAATGATTATGGCATTTATGATAACTGTATTAATCTGAATTCTGTATTACCGGCTAAGGAGTTAAAGGTGCTGTTAAAGAATAGAGGTTCAGTTCAGGGAACTACAGGGATATTAACAAGTGAACCGGATTTGTTCGATACTTTTACTGTCCCATATAAGGGAGTGAATGAAGTGCATTCAATAATATCACTTGATCTGGATTATAATTTTTCAGATGGCGGTGATGCCGGAAATAGCTCAAGTGGTAAAAAGGCAGAATATCAAACGGTCAGAATAGCTTAATTATAAATTTTAATGTTTTTAAATCTCATAAATTTCGGAGTTGTAGAAGTGTATTCCAATCGGAAATCATATTGCACAGATGTATTGAATGATACATTTGATGTATATATATATGAACCGTTCCTTATGGGTAAACTCTTCTGTAAAAAAGTGATTGTATCGTTAGGTACGAATGCGGTCACGTATATCCATGGATTATCAAGGAGACTATCACAGTTTGTTTCCACATCAAATGTAGTTTTTAATACCCCGGTATCGATTGCAAGTGTATCAATAAATAATATAAACTGGTGTCCACTTCCGTTTATTGATACTGAATCTTTGCTGAAAATTAAATTTTCAGTATTACCATTGTTGTTATTGTTGTTCGTAATAGTATCATTACCGCATCCTGCAAGCATTCCAATAATAATAAATATTGCGAATAATATTATAACGGCTGCTGCAAATCTTTTACTAATTCCTGTAGGATTTAAACCAAGTGGTTTTCTCATGATCTATAAAGATAAAATATTTAAATGGGAAGTTATTTTTCTTAAGCTTTTTGGTACTATTACGCGGCTCATTGATGGGTTTATGGCCGGATTTGATGTATCAACTTTGTTTTCACAAAGTTTGTATTCTTTAACTGATAAAGGTGTTTTCTCATCCTTACGTGTTAAAGGAAATAATTCAATAAATACATTCCAGTACTTTCTAAACCAGCTGGTTGTTTCATTGTGCAATTCGTTCACACGAATTTCTAAAGGAGTTAAATTTTCTGTTATTACTTTTTTCTTTGACATATTTATAAAATTAGTTGAACCTCGCAATTACCAGCAGGCTGTTATGATTCCAATGGTAGGAATACCTGCCAGAATCTTGAGGTTCAAAATTACATTTACGGAAATATGGAATCATAACAATACCAAAATAACTGATTTATTCTCATTTGTCAAACATAATTTTTCAGTTTGTCTAAAAATTGCATAAAATCAAATGATTTTATTATCTAAAGGTAAACATAAATTCACGTTATACAGCGAAGAAAGCGGTCAGGAAGATGTATTATTAGACCATACAAGATTTCCTGACACTTTTTTGATAACATGGAAGAGGGCATTTATCGAACAGCAATATCAAACATATGACCTTAATAATAAAATGATCCTCTGGGATAGGGAACATATTGGATGGCAGATATTCTTTGCTCTGGATTACTCATCATATGGTGATGTAGATACTATTTTTAAAGCAGGTGATATTGAAGATAAAATGACAACAGTAGATATGAAGTTAAGATTGCAGGCAAGAGATGATGATAGTTCATTCGTACTCGATGTATTGCCGGTGACTGATGAAATTACTCTGAAATTATTGTTTGGTGATGATGCATACGAAGGGCTTAAACTCTTCTATAAATCCAATAGGACATACAAACTTTTAAATTTCATTAAGCCGCTTGCGCCTGGAGTAACATTGCCGGGCGGTGGTACCGGAACACCATTTGAAGGTCAAGTTCAAACTTAAAATATATAAAAAATGAAAAAATTATTATTTGCATTTGTTTTATTTATTATTTGTTCCACGGTTTACTCTCAGTTTGAAAGTGTTCCGTTAAGATTAGTAACAGCTGAAGGATTGCCTCACACAGGTCAGTCATCAAACATCACATTCAGGCGCTCACCATTTGGAGCTGGTAATGTCATAAGTGGTTTAACAGTGACTGAAATAGGAACTGCAGGTAATTATATAGTTAATGGCTTTACTACATTTGAGCGCGCTAAGTTATTCATTTCGGGAGTTGAACAGACCTGGTGGGGAGGTACTAATGGCCTTTATGTCGGTGATTTGATTACGTATTTAAATGCGAATTATGGGCGGCTTGGTTCATCGAATGATTGGACCGGAGCTACTAACCAATTTATGAATGGTTTATTCCATGATGACGTTTACTTTGAAGATGTCGTAACAGGTCAGGATTTCCAGATGGAAACAATGTCAAATTTATATCTATGGGTTACTTCACCAGCCGGAAATAATTTGATCTGGAAAAACTATGCGGATAGTATTTACGGTGAGAAAAAATGGTGGATTAATGGATTCAAAATGAGATTATTACCCGGTTATAAATGGGTTGGATATAACAGTTCGACACCACCGATTCCTGTGGATGCTTCTGATTTGACATATGATGAAACTATCGGATTAGGGGTAGGGTCAACTCAGGATAGTACTGCATTTAATGAAGCTGTTACAATTTATTATGATTCAACGGATGGAAGTGAAAATAACTACCGTAAGACACAAACAGATTATTTACCAAATTATAAAAATCCTATTTGGGATAGTCTTGGAGCAAAAACAAAGTATCAAAGAATAACCAATGGAACAGTAGTTTCTGAAATTGAGTATTATAAAGCAAACAATGCGTATTTCAAAGAACTTGAACTGTTAACCGGCTTAACCACTTCAGACCAGATTATAGATACTTTAACATTGCCGCGCCCGGGGTTGTATCAGATTACCTCAGTATTCACAGTGCATTTTGTAGACCATAGTTCACCATCAACTGATAGTATTACGGTTTCACTCGATGATGCTTCGCTTCCTGGTTCATCAAGAATTGCAAAACAAACTGTAACCTATACATACGGATTTTCGGTAACTACAGGTTTGACAATGACAGTTACTGTTACTGCGCTGTTTTACAGACAAGGAAACAATAATGTAGTTTATTTGATGGCTCACAATAACCAATCAGGAAGTTCGTTAATCCACGAGGTTTGGAAAACCCAAACCACAGCTATAAATATTTATTAAAATCATATGAAAAATCTAATCATTGTATTTTTATTAGCCTTCTGTTTCACAACATTTTCACAAACAATTGATACTACAGTTTTCAGATTTAAAAGAAACAGTACTGACGGCAAATATTCGTTGATTGAGAATAAAATCACTTATTATGGTAAATCAGCAGGTTCAATTATAATGCCGCTGTATTTTAATGTTCCTGCAGTTGATACTTCTGTTTGGAGATTTATCCGCTCCAGCAGTGATACAACATTCAGAGTTGTAGAAAACAAAGCTTCGTTTTTGGGAAAGGATAGCGGAACCGTAAGAGGCATACTAATCTATGATATTTCATCGGACACAGTGTATTATACTCCAAACTTGAACGGTTATGCATACAAGGATAGTGCAAACACTTTTAGTGAAGCGAATGTATTTTCAGGTGTATCAATTACCCGTCAGGCTGCTGTAGATACAATAAACAGCATTTCAGGTACCTTATTAATACAAGCTGACAGCGCAGATGCAGTCAAGATACAACAGAATGCACTGATACTTGGTGACGGGACCGGATTATATCTTGGATTTAACAACAATCCGACAACGGGAAATGCTTATAGTTTCATAGATGATTATGATACTTATATAGCAGCTGTTAATGATGGAGAAATGGCATTTTCATCTAATGGTTTATCGAGATTTAAAATAACCAGTGAAAGTGGTGTAGAAATCAAAATCTTGGAAGGTAGCTATTTAACAGGTTTGAACGGTGACGGAGGTATTAAAACGGATAATATTTGGATAACACGTTCTGCATCAGTAGTTCCAGAACAATCAGGTGGTGCACCCACTAAATATTTAGGCACTGATAATCAAATATTTTTATCAGTACCTAATACCTGGTTTACAATAAAAGATGAGAATGGAACGGAATATTTAGTTCCGGGATATACCCCATAAAATTTAACTGAAAGCAATATGGAAAACCTAAAACAATTAATTTCAATCGCCGTATATGTTCTCTTCACGTCAGGATTTGACAGCTATTTCTATGGCCGTGGTGAAAAGGGGTATTTCAAATGGCTGTTTAAACATTTTAACTGGTTCGGTAGGGACGTTCCAATGCGATACAGGATACTTCAGAAAACTGTAGAGCTGGGTGGTTTAACAGCAGTATTCATTTTCGGTGGATTCTGGTGTGTTGCTGCTTGCCTGATCTGTCATTACTTCATGCTGTTGGACAGGCTGTATTACATTTTTAACGGTCAGGAAGAAAATATTAAAAAATATGAAGAGCAAAATGGCGACCCGTTCTGGTTAACTCCGTTTTGGTTCAGCGGATTTTTCTTTTTTAAAAATGGTTTTACCGTAGCTAAGTTCAATACAAGCGCTTTAATTGGAATAGTTATTTCGTTAATCATAATAATAATATCTTAAAAATGGAAATATTTCAGAATCCATATGTAATGGAAATCGGTAAATGGCTGTTCATTGTGTTGGCAACTTTAATTCTTGCACAGATTAATAAAATTCTAAGACGTTTAAAGCTTCTTGAGTATAAATGGGAAGCCACTGACTATGCTCTTGAAAGAAGCTTTAAGAATGGCTATGCCAGCTACAGGGATACAAAGCTTAAGGAGCTTCTCAATGAAGATAAGTTTTTACATAAAAAATAGGGGGGTTTAAAATGATTGAACAATTTGTTTGGAGTTTAAATGAATTCATTTTTGCCGGGTGGTTACTGGGAATTCTTGAAGCTTGGCTGGTTAAAAAAGTAGCTATTGATAAGAAGTTCGCTGCTTTCAATTTAATTCTTGTATCAATATTCTGGTTCGCTACGGAATTATTCATTCACATTGAACCGGCTAAATCATGGATTGGTGATTCAATCCAATTTATTGTATTTATGGTTTTGGGATATGGAGCATACAAGATCTTCCAGAAACTGATGTCTGCAGGTACCGGAAAGGTTATTAGTGAAATAGGAACATATTTCAAAACAACAAAAAAAGAAGATGGAGTTGAAGTTACCAGCGAAGTAACAAAAACAACCACCGTAAAAGAACCGGAGCCAAAGCCATGACAAACACACAATTTTATATTTTATTGGGAGTCGTTGTAATAGCCATCATTGCAACGGCTTTCACTGTAAATTCCTGTAATAAGGATCCTCAGGAACAGGAAACATCAAAGCTGAAAGAGCTAGTAATTCAGCATTTGAATAAAAGTGATTCACTTCAGAAAATTGCACTGGATTCAATTCTTGCAATAAGTCAAAGGGACTCAGCGCACAATGTTATAATTCACAATATTTTTAACACATCAAATAAAAACATTTATGAAATTACTAAAACTAAGCCTGATAGCAATCGTGTTCGCAGTATCCTTGACTGGGCTGATTCACTCACAAACTCAAACCGATTCAAACTGGACCGTGACATCCAGCCAAATACAGGGTTTTGAAATAGGCAGAGAGTTACTAAAAGCATACAAGGCTGCTTATGAACAGGAACACAATATACGCCTGCAGGATAGTTCAAATTATAGCTTCACAATTTCACGGCTGGAAAAATCGATCCTTGAAATTCAGGAGGCTTTTAAAATTGAACAGGCAATGCCAAAGGTGATAATTAAAGCTAATCCGGATTGGTATTGGTTTGCTGCAGGCGGTTCAGCAATTACAGTTATTTCATACTTCATTTATAAACTATTCATTAAAAAATAATAATTATGCAAACATACAGATGTAAATGCGGTGAAAGCATTATTACAGGTTCTTATCCACCTGCGCCATGTGAAAGCTGCCCTAAATGCAATACAACTTATGCTCAGCATCCAGACCATCATAAAGAACCTCAGCCTCATAAATGGATTACAAAATATGACCAAAATACTGGCAAGTCATATGAAATCTGTCAATATTGTTCAGTTAAAAAGGATGGAGAATAACTATGTTACCTTTTAAGTATGATTTAAAATTGGGCGATACAATGCCCGAAGTTGGTTCAATGAAAGCCAGGTTAATTCAGCTTGGTTATGGTACCTGTTTCTTCGATGGAAAGGTCCGTGAACTGGATGATTCAGATTATTTCGGTGAAGTTACACAGGAATGCTTAGAGGCATTTCAAACCAAAATACAGGATGCAGTGACTTTGTATCAGCTGCCGATACCTGATGATATCAAAAATAACTACCCATTTGCCATTGATGGTGTATTCAACTATTCTGATTGGTATGTTCTTAATCATTATGAAGAGCTTGCAGAATGGTATAAAGTTAATATTAAGCCGGATACATTTCCGGTACAGGAACCGGAACCTGTTGCTTCAGGTGATATTGATTTCATTACTCGGGTGATTGCATTGGCTAAAGCTGAAATTGGCACGGTTGAAGAAAAGCCTCATAATAATGGCGGTAAGAGAGTAAATGAATATCAAAGGATAGGTAGCTGTGGAACAATTTCAACAGGCGCCCCATGGTGTCAGTTCTTTATGAATTGGCTTTTAAAGCAGCTCAAACACGATTATAAATGGACATGCAGTGGTTATACACCGGATAATGTAAACTTTGCAGTAAAGAAAAATGCAGGGTTTAAATCGGTTAAAAAGGGTCAGATTGAGATTGGTGATTTCGGATATATTTACAGCCCCTCAAGAGGCAATGCTAGGCACGTGTTTATAATAATTGGAATTGATCTGAAAAAAGGTATTGTAACCACAATTGAGGGAAATACTAATAATGATGGAAGTGCTGAGGGTTTTGGTGTATTCAAGCGTATCAGGCCTGTTTCTCAGGTTTGGGCTGTTGCAAAATGGCATCAGCTATACAAATAGAGCCTTCCTGACATGTCGCCTCCTCGTATCAATGAAAAAGCCGGAATTAGAACATCCGGCTTTTTTATGTTAAGTAATTTCTACTAATCGAAATTCATCACAATGATCTTGCATGTTATTTTTAATATGAGTGTGATTTAAGGTTACTAGTATTGTTTGAAGACCTTCTCTTCGAGCAAATTTAAGCACCGGTATGAAGTCAGAATCGCAAGCTATTAATATGATCCGGTCAACTATTTTATTTAATGCTAACCAAGCAACATCTAAACCAATTTTAATATCGACTTCTTTTTGCTTAAATATAGGTTCAAAATCACTATCTAATAATGTCCGTGGAGTTACAGCAATGGATTCTTGAACACTTTTTTTAATCGTCCAACCATCAAAAGATAAAACACCTTTCCTTAAAGCAAAATGGTCTAATTTAGCTATTTCGGATAAAAATATTTTAACAGCATTAGTTTTAGGCTTATTGCTATAATCCTCGTTGGTTTTGGAAACAGGAAGTTTTAATGTTTTTTCATAGTAAGGACAATCATAATAGAAAATTCTAAACAATTCCTCATCAGGTTTCAGACAGGTTTTTGTAAATGCTTCTACATCTGTAGCCCTTGCATGCGTTCCTTTTTTATCTTTGTATTTATAAGAGAAAAATCCTCCGTCAATTAAGATTGCGACTTTTTTCATATTTATTCCTTATAATAAAAAACCCTCCCGAACTAGTCAGGAGGGTTTATTGAAATGTGCCAGCCTACTGGCGTTTCGGATGTTTGTAATAATTATTGTGCTACAAAGATATCATATAATGATACTATTCCGCAATACCCAATTTACGCTAAATTTACCGAATTTGACATGTAAATAGCAAATATCTGTTCGAATTAGAATTTTCCCTATGAAAAATAACGTTTTTAGTTACCAGATGAACTATACTAAAATTGCTTAATTTCTATAAAATATACCTAATTGTTTTTCCTGAAGAATTATTAAGCTAATATACCGTGTTTAACATACGATGAAGTATAGTGAATCTTGTAACTGTTTTTGTATTTGTATCATTTTTTGACCAGTATTCTAAATATTTCATAAACTCAACAAAATTCGAATCAAGTAAATCAGCCAGTATATAGCAGTACCAAACGAAGTAGTTATTAAAAAGAATCCGAAAATTATAGTTTTTGTGGGGTATGCTGGTTTTGTGATAAGTTTTGAATATCCATCTATAGATTTAATATATAATATTTGAGGAGCATTTATTAAAGACAAAAATTCTATAGTAAAATCTTGATTTGCTGCGAGATTATCAATTTCTACTATATGTTCATTTTGAGGTGTAATCGTTTCTATATAAGGAAGAGCCGGATAAATTTTGAAATATTCAGGTTTTGTGTGATGAGCAATTTGTATCTTATCTGCAGTTTTCGTCCCAAAATTCTTTACAGTAATAGCATTCGTATATACCAATAAATCATTGGGAAGTGTAAATAAAAAATTATGAGAATTCCACCAATAAACTCTGGATTTGCCCTTGATGAGCTTCAAAAGAAATCCAACCAAAAATGAGAAGACCGCAGTAACCAGAATTGTTTTATAATCTGTCATGGTGTAGTATTAAGATATTTAGAGTGATATTACTCCAGATTGAATTTTTTCATTAGTTTTTTGTATTGAACCAATTTTGCATATTGTTTCTTTGAATATTTTCTCAAATATGCTCTTACTTTATCCGGATGAGTTCCTTGCCATTTTTTAATATATGCCAGTACCTTTTCATAGTTTTCACGCTGATATTCTTTAACCGCGGCTAGTTTTTTCTTTTTATTCCTTATATAATATCTTTTGGCAAGCATACGCCAGTATGCCCTTTTTTCTTCAAGGGTCATTGTTGCTAGTTTATTCATCCAATGATATTTCCATCTTTGTCTTTAACTGTTCCCGGGATAATCCTTTCAACGGTATTAAATACAAATTCACATTTCGGGCATCTGAAGGTTCGATGATCTTCATGTCCCTCCACATAATTTACGTTTGTTGCTAATGTACCACATTTGGGACATGGAAATTTATCTTCTGTTATTTCTCTCATAATTTTTATTTTTAATATAAATAATAGTTTAAAAATAAAATAGGGAATTAGAATTTTCTTATTAATCCAAAATATCTGTTTCTATTCTGAATTTAGATATTACTTTATTTTTCAGCAAACGGGAAATATTAATATCATTTGGCAGCTTAGGTTCTATTGTATCCACAATTTTAATCATTTCTCTGTAGGTTTCATCATCATTTTCAATGTTTCTGAAGCCTGCTCTGATAGTAATACTTCTGTTTGAATCCCGGAATGATTTTCTTGCCTCGTAATCAAATCCACATAGAATATGATTCATCCCCTCAATTGTAAATCCTTTATAAAATTTCATATAGATTTTCCTTTTTTCGCAATATAATATTCAAATATATCTTAAGTGTATCATTGTATGATATTATTTGTTTACAGCTTCTCTAAGCTGCTGTTCATTTGTATGCACATAATTCATTGTAGTTTTGATATCCCTATGCCTTGCTAGCGCTTGGGCAATATGTAAAGGTAATTCATTAGCCCATTTCGTAACTGCTGTATGCCGGGTGGAGTGAAAACGGATTGAATTATCAAACCCCAGTTTAGCACGGATCCTGTTGAAAGTCCGGGTTAAATTCCTTTCATTTAGCTTGTTCCCGAACACATAATTATTAAATGATTTTATTTTACGCTGCTTCAATATATCAAGTATATTCATTGCTGCATCATTCAGATATGTATTTTCAGGCTCATCATCCATTTTATTGGGTATAAGGATTTTATCATGTTTAACCTGGCTCCATTTAAGATTGCAAATTTCAGCTTTTCTCATTCCCGTTTCAAGTGCCAGTGCAAAGGCATAATAATAATTAATATTGCCGCATTGTTTAAGCTCAGCCAGGATGGATTCTTTTTGTTCAGGTGTAAAATCTTTCACCGGTGATTTGACACTGAATTTTTTAATATTCTTTGCCGGGTTATCAAGGATCCATTTTTTATCCCAGGCTATCTTAAATGCTTTTTTCAGTATGGCTATTTCAATATTCATACTATATTTGTTACCATTTCTGAATCCTATATAATTTTGGATATCAGTTTCTGAAATATTAGCCAGCTTATCATTAGCCAGATACTCCTCAAATCTTGTAAGGCAGTTCCGGTAAGCTGATTGAGTTTTGGTACTGGTATTAATACCTGCATATTCCAAAGCTTTCCTTTTCATATCAGAAATACGGACCGTCTTGTTATCGGTTTTGAACTCACGAAACCGCTCATTTGCTATTGCTTTGTTGCTGGTTTTGAGTGATCTGTTGACCCGTTTTTTACCACTATAGAAACCAACATAATATTTGCCATTTGCGCGTTTGAACAGGAACATTTGAGACCTCCTTTTAAAATTCGTTTTAAGGCACTTCCCGTGCGTTTTTAAGCAGGGTTTATGCTTGATGATTACCAATTTGATTACTAAACTATAACTGTATTATAATAATA
>LLZO01000023.1 GCA_001567545.1 Candidatus Tepidiaquacellales bacterium OLB5 | reverse complement strand
AAAATTCTTTAATAGTCGGCGGAAATTTCAGGAAAACAGGAACAGGCTTGTTTGTTGACAGAATTACTTCATGGAACGGAAGTACATGGAGCAGGCTTTTAACCGGACACAATGATCACGTTTATGCTTTGTATACTTCTAATTCAACCGATACAATGCTGTATACAGGCGGTGAATTTACAACTGCCGGAGGCAAATGGTGTTACTTTGCAGCCAGGTGGGGAAATGTAAATACAGTTACTGTAAGCGGAACAGTCAGATATCCGAATAATGATCCTGTTCTTAGCGGGAAGATCAGAATTATCAGAATGGATGTTGTAACTAAAGAGCTGATTTTTGTTGATTCTGCCCTGGTTGTAAACGGCAATTATATACTTAACCGTGTACCAAGGGGTGACACTACATTAAGGGTAATGATTTTCCCAGATGATGAATTGCTTGATGCAGGAGCAGAAACAACATACGTTCCTACTTATTATCCATCAACTATTCAGTGGATCCAGGCAGGGGTTTTATATGCAAATACTAACCTGACAAATATCAATATTAATGTTATTCCAAGGGGACCGGCTTTTGCAGGTTACAACCCGGCTGTAAACCTGGGTGGTTTTGCTTATTTAAATATTCTGCCTCCGGCTAATATAATAACAGGTTTTCCGTTCCTTAACGGAACTGTAGTATATCTTAAGAAAGATACTTCATACATTGCTGCTGATGTAACAGACGATAACCAGCAGTATTCATTCACCGGTCTGCAGGCAGGGATATATAGTCTTACCGTTCAGCGTATAGGATATGAAACAGAAACAAGACAGGTAACATTGGGGACGATTAACCAGGATACAGTAAATTTTTATCTTGATACAATTAATGTAATCGGAATAATTAATATCAGTACAAACATACCGGATAATTTTTCACTTAAGCAGAACTATCCTAATCCTTTTAACCCGCAGACAAAGATAAGGTTTGCAGTAAAGAAAGCTTCATTTACGGAACTTAAAGTGTTTGATATTTTAGGCAGGGAAGTTGAAACACTTGTGAGTGAAAATCTTAAGCCGGGGGAATATGAAGCAGATTTTACAGCCGGAAGGCTGACAAGCGGTGTGTATTTTTACCGGTTAACATCCGATGGATATTCTGAAACCAGGAAAATGGTTCTGGTAAAATAAATTTTTAAAGGTTCATCTGAAATAATAATAGTTGATCAAGGGGGGAATACTATTATGGATTTAAGCTCAATTATCATCAAATCATTTAAAAACATTTTATTTGCAGTAGCGGTTCTGGCTATGACACTTCCGATACTGCTTTCACTGCCCGGATTTTCCGGGTATATTTTGAATGCTTTAAGCATTCTTGGAATAGGAGATTAACTTACAGTTGTCAATTAAAGCAAAATGGGATAAGCTTTACAAACGGGATATTAACACATTCATGTGGGTGTTTGTTGAGGGGAAAATGTTTGTGATCAATGAAGCAGGATATGAACAAACTAAAAATAAATTAAATTTAACAAATATTTATACACCATCGTGTGTAAATAACATAAAGGAAAGAAGAAAATGAAAACCGTAAGAACACAAACAATTCACAGAACAGCTGCAACAACTATCCTGTTCGGTATCTTATTTATAATTTTGCTGGCATTTACCGGATGCGGCGAAGACAGTTCAGTAAACAATAATACCGGCGGAAATACTGAAGGCAATACAAGCATGAGCGTTAAGCTTGATGAAAGCATAACCGGCTCAAATTATCCCGTTATTACCGAAGCCAAGGCTTTGATAACAGAGGTAGAGCTGGAAACCGAGCCATCAGGCACAAGCCACGAAATACATATATCACCTGTGGTTATTTATTTTAATACCGGCGGACAAATTGTAAGTGTAGCGGCAGGGAACCTGCCTTCAGGTTCATGGAATAAAATTAAGCTTAAGATCCACAAACCGGAAGATACAGAACCTATTCCTGATCCTGAGTTCCGCGAAGGAACAAGCGGTAACCAGAGATATTCATTCATAATCAAGGGAACATATAACGGAAACCCGTTTGTTTATAAATCCAGAAAAAGCGCAGGTATTATCATTAATCTTAATGCTCCTTTAAATACTGGCAACGGAAGCAGAAACATCACATTGCTTGTAAATCCATCACTCTGGTTTATTAATAACGGTAATGTTCTGGACCCGGGAAATTCATCCAATGATGACCTGATTGATGATAATTTAAAAAATTCTTTTAAAAGAGCTTTCCGTGATGATAATAAAGACGGTCAGCCGGACGATAATTAATAAATTAATATTAGAGGAATAATAAAAAGTTTGCTTCAAAGATCATGTTTTACATGATTCTCCTCTAATATCCCATAGGGTGCGGTCTCAAAAAAGGCTGCACCCTTGTTTTTTTACTGCAGCTTTTGGCAATGAAATACCAGCTTTTTTTTATTTTCCCCGGCTGTAAAGAAGAAATAATCATTACTCCCGTCTTTTAATCCAAAATTTTTTAATATCTCATCAGGTTTTGCCGGAAAGCTGCGGCAGGTTATATTGGCTGATTTAATATTATTTTCTGACAGATAATTTTTAAAAGCAGATTTACTGAAAGAAAAAGAATTTACCAGCTTAAAATATCTGCCAAACGGATTTTGTATCGGTTTATCTGTTATCATGAAAACACTGCTGGATGAAACCAGCTTTAATCCATTTTGATATGCATAATTATTTACCAGTCCTGATTTTATCAGCGCATTTGCTGCCTCAAGAAAATACAAACCTGATTCAGCAAACCCGGATTCGTTAATTTTTTGAGAAGGCTCAGAAAATTGATTTAATTTTTCATTTCCGGTACTGCTCAGCTCAATTGCTGAAATTAAAGGATTTTTTGAATAACCTCTTTTCAATATAACCAGTAATTCCTTCACTTCATTTTTATGTGATATAACCTGAATTTCAGCTAAACAGGGTAAATTTTTTATTAAATAAGAAATATCTGCCATTGGAGAAAGCTTCATCATAATTTCCGGAGATATATCAAACAGCCTGTTGATAATTTTCAGTACGTTTGGGGATGAATCATGAAGCGTAACCGATTTTTTTCCGGAAGAGCCTGGTTTTCTGTCGGCATCAATATAAACAAGATCTGCTTTTAAGTCACCTGTAATAAATCCCTCAGCATCAGAGGAAATTCTCTTAATATTATTTATTCCAAGCTTGATAAAATTCACTTCAGCAAGCAGGTTTAGTTCGCTGTCTTTATCAACAGAAATTATATTTTTGAATCTGCCGGAAAACGCAATTTCATCAGAACCCAAACCGCCCGTAAGATCTATCAACAGATCACCCTGAACCAGCGAAGCCTTATAATTTGCCAGAGCTTCAGAGCTTGCCTGTTCAAGGCTTTTGGAGGTGAAATAACAGAAAGCCGATGCCATAAGGGGAAGTTTTTTCTTTGCTTTATCATATAAGGCAAGCTGTGCCGCAAGCAGTTTATATGTTCCCGGGAAATTTTTATTTAGTTTTATTGCATTATATCCATAGTATTCCTTTAGGAATGATTGTAAATCAATCTTTAACAGGTTATTTTTGTATTCTTCAGGTGAGTTCATCACTGCATTTTTTAAACTTCAAAATTTAATGCTGCAATATTTAAATTTTCCGCAAACAATTAAATACATAAATAAGTAATGAAGAAAGCTATAATTTTAATACTATTATTTACTTCTTTTTTTGCTGCAGCGCAGGATTTTAAAAAAATATTTTGACGATTTTGATGTAAAAGGCTCGTTTGTTATGTATGATTTAAACAATGATAAATATTTATATTATGATTCCGCAAGATGTAACATAGAATTCAGCCCGGCCTCGACATCAAAGATCATAAATGCGCTGATTGGGCTTGAAACCGGTGTTATTAAAGATGAAAATTTTGTAATTCCGTGGGACGGAGTAAAAAGATGGGTCGATGCATGGAATAAAGACCTTGACCTTAAAGAAGCAATGAGAGTATCCGGGGTTCCATATTTTCAGGAGCTGGCAAGGCGAGTTGGTTATGATAAACTAAGAGAAATGTATGATAAATTAAATTACGGCAATAAAGATATAGACGGTGGTGTTGACCGGTTCTGGCTTACAGGTGCGCTTAGAATTACACAGATGCAGCAGATCGATTTTCTGAAAAGGTTATATAAAGAAGAGCTGCCGGTTTCAAAAAGATCAATGGATATAGTCAAAAGTATTATAGTTCTTGCAGATACCAACGGTTATTTAATGCGCGGCAAAACAGGCTGGTCGCAAAGCGATACGGCTGATATTGGCTGGCTTGTAGGCTGGGTGGAAAAAGACGGTAATGTTTATTTTTATGCGACAAATGTTGAAAGCAGCCTTGAAAATAAAAGGTTTGCTGAATCAAGAAGGGCAATAACAGATAAAATATTAACGGAGCTGGGAATTATAAAATAATTATGCCGAAAACATTTCTGATAACCGGAGCAACTGGGTTTATAGGCGGGTACCTGGTAAAAAAGATACTTGAACGGGGAGATTCTTATATTGCATTAACAACAAACCCCGTTTCTGCAGCAAAAAAACTAAAGGGTTATAACAAAATAACAGATATAGATGATTATTTACAGCTAAAGGATGAAAAAATAGATACTGTGATCAATCTTGCAGGCTCTAATCTAGGAGCGAAACGGTGGACAGATTCAGCAAAGAAGGAATTTTATGATTCAAGAATAAAAACCACAGGCAAACTAATAAGTTTGTTCGAAGAGATGAAAGTAAAGCCGGAGGTTTTTATAAGCGCTTCAGGGGTTGATTATTACGGCAATACGGGCAGCAGAGAAATGACTGAAGAAGCTCCTCCGGCTCAGGGATATTTGGGAAAAATGACAAATGACTGGGAAAAGGAAGCGCTTAAGGCTGAACAATACGGCATAAGAACAGTAGTTTTAAGAACCGGTTTGGTAATGGCGCAGGATTCAGAAGCTATAAAAAAATTATTAATGCCTGTAAAAATGTTTATTGGCGGACCGCTTGGAAGCGGCAGACAGTATGTATCGTGGATACATATTGATGACCTGGTTGGGATATATTTTTTTGCTTCAGAAAATAAAAATGTAAAAGGAATATATAATGCAGCAGCGCCGCACCCTGTTACAAATGCGGAATTCACAAAAAATGCAGCAAGGCTGCTTGGCAGGCCTGCGTATATGATGACACCTGCATTTATGATAAAAGCTGTATTCGGCGAAATGTCTGCCGTAGTGCTTGATGGCAGAAAAGCCTCGGCAAATAAGATCATAGATGCCGGTTATAAATTTAAGTATGGGCAAAACACTGATGCATGGAAGGATGTTTTAAGCCGGAAGTAAAAAAATTATAGTTGTCAAACAATTTAGTTGTCCAAACCGGAGATTTTATTGTTAGTGTCAGTTCCTCAGAACTGACACAAGAAACCGTCAGGTCTAAGGACCTGACGGGAGCGGGAAAAAGAATAAGAATATACACTGATGAATGGAAGGATATACTTGTAAAATGACGGAATATAAAAATGAAATTACAGAATTAACTGAAGAAGATCTTGCTGAATTTTTTGAAGGCTGGAAGAAAAAGCCTTCCACTGCAAAAAGGTTTAATTTACTTAAGAACAGTGACTTTGTAATAGTTGCATACGAGGGTAACAGGGTAGTTGGTTTTATAAATGCTGTTACAGATAAAACGCTTTCAGCTTACATTCCTCTTCTTGAAGTACTGCCTGAGTACAGGAAAAAGGGAATTGGAAACGAACTGGTTAAAAGAATGCTTGAACAGCTTAAAGATTATTATATGATTGATCTTTGCTGTGACACCTCACTGGCACCTTATTATAAAAAGCTGGGATTTACAGAAGTTACCGGCATGATAATCCGCAATTACGATAATATATAATTTATTCCCGCGCTTTTGGTTCTACGTACAGACCGGCCGGACCGTACCATTGTTTTATTACAGCTTCAAGCCTGCCTTTTATTATTGCGGGGTCACGGCTCAGTTCACTGCGCGCTTCTTCTTCAGAGGCTACATCAAGAATTACAATTCCCCTCATTTCACCGCCATCCATAAACGGCCCGGCAAGCTTCGATTTTCCTTCATAATACATCCGTTCCAGGTTTGCAATATGACCTTTCTGGATTTCCATTGCTTCGGCAGAATCAAGCTTAGGTCTGTCTTTCACGGCATTAAGAAACACGAAATAATAGATCTTCATTTCCCACTTAACTTCTTCTTTTGATTTGCTGCTGTCGTTCTGAGCTTTTATGCTGCCTATAAAAATTAAAATTGATAAAAAAGAAACTAAAATATTGCAGTACTTTGTTTTCATAGTTTATTTATTGATTTTTGAACTGTTATTTTTTATCAATTGCGGCATCGGGATACCCGATGCATGAGATTCTGCCCAAATAATAAAATCGAACATGGTTAGCAGGTTATAAGTATTATCATCAAGCTCAAGTTTTTTAAGGTTAAAATGCAGTTCATCAAAAAGCTCTTTGTGTTCATCCGGACCTGACCTGACCAGTTTTTTAAAAAATGCGAACAAAATGTTCTCCATTTTTTTCATAACATTTTTATCCCTGAAGAATTTATACGTACTTTCTACAAGATATTCCAGCAGGTCAAAATTATTAAGTTCATAATGAATGATGATATTCAGGATCTTGGAAAACTGGAACACATCGCTTTTAAATGCCGGCCCTGATTCATCAAGCAGCTTTGAATTCATTTTTAAAGCTTCGTCATACTGTCCGTCCATAAAAAGAAACGAGGCAATATTGCTTAAAAGGGCTATTCTGAGCTGGGGAGGAATTTCGTTTCCGAATTTAGGAAGCTCTTCATTGATTTTTTTAATAAGATTCCTGCCTCTTCTGAGGTCGGCAGAATTCCTGTAGACCAGTATCTCTGAATTTGCAGCATGGAAAAATATCTGGATCTGAAGCGAAAGAGGAACTTTGTTCTTCAGTTTTTTCCTCAGCCTGTTCAGCTTTGAAATTGTTACCAAAACCCCTTCTCTGTATCCGGTTATCTGAGAAAAGAGGAGGTAGTTTATAAGCGCATTTGAGTAATTTCTGGGATTATCATCAACAAAATGCCTGTTTGCTTCAAGCAGGTCAATTTCTCTTCCCAGAATATTCCTGACTTCTTCAAGATTATTTTTACCAAGGAAGTAAAGCAGCCTTGTATGCAGAAGATAAAACATCATATTCAGGTCCTCTGCATTTTTTTCGTTGCTTATAAGAGGTGATTTCAGGATGTTTTCCATTTCAAGCCTTCTTTCTTCAACAGAAAAATCACCTTTTTGCTCAACGCATATTACCATCTGGTCGCTCAGCCAGCTGTATTCCAGATTTTTCCTGAACCTGTTTATTATAGTGATCTGCTCGCTGTAAAGATTTTTCCTGATATCCGAAATATTTTTATCAGGCATTACAGTAATGATATTTCTTTCTGCAACAAGCGCATCCAGCAGCAGTATATAATTATTATATTTAACGGCTAGCTCTTTGGCTTTTTTCAGCTGCTTCAATGCTTCTTTATACAGGGCTTTGGAAGATAACAGCCGGGTATTTTCAAGGTATTCTTTTATTTTTGCCCCGGCATCAGAAACGACTGATATTTGGGACAGCGATCTTAAAATTAAGTTAAACAGGTATACTTTATAAACAGGTATTTGTTTTGCAAAAGCAGCATTTTTAAGCTTCTTTTTTAAAAGCTCTTCGTCATATTCAGACATTGTATCAATTGCATCGAATAAAAGGATATAATTCTGTTTGCTTCCGGTTTCGTTTTTTGCGGCATATTTTTTAAAATAGCCTTTTTCTGACTTGCTGAGGGATTTAATAAGCCTGAACAGGTCATCACTAACAGTTTTCATTATTTATAAACCCTCCTGCTGATCAGTATAATTATAATTACTATTAAATTTACTTTAAATTTTTATTTCTTAAAACACTTATTAACCCGGTATTATCAGAATGGGCTTCTGCCCAGGAAATGAAATCAAAGAATCCCATAAGTACATCCGGATCCTTAACCTTCTTAAGCTTGTAAACCAGCTCCATAAAGCTTTCTTTATGGTCGTCTTTATTGAGGGTTATTACTTCTGCAAAAAACTTCAGAAGTATTTTAGATACAGTTGAATTTTTTCCTTCTGACCTGAAGAATTTTACTGCGGGCTTAAGCAGGTATTCAATAAGGTCAAAATTATTCAGTTCGTAATGTACAAGCAGCTCAAGCATTTTAGCTATCTGCATCACATCTTTCCGTTCTGTAAGCTCCGGAGAATTAAGCACTTTATTTATATATTTAAGAGCGATATCAAAGTTATCATCAATAATACTGAAACATGAAATGTTGATGTACATAAGGGCTTTTACATTTGCCGGAACATCATTACCGTAGGTTTTCAGATCCTGCTCTATCTGTTTTATTTTGTTTCTTCCGGATAATATATCACATGATTTTTCATAAATGATCATTTCTACATTCGATGCATGAAACAGTATCTGTATCTCTGTTTCCCTGGGAAGCCTGCCCTTTATCTTTTTTTTGATGACTTCAAGCTTTGACTTTGCATCGGATATTTTTTTTGCATCACGCGCATAATGCGAATATAAAAGATAATTTATAAGAAGGTAAATATAATTCTGGGGATTTTCATTTATGAACTGGCTGTGGGATTCTTCAAACTCAATCTGTTCCTTAAGCTGATTAAGTATCTGTTCATTGTTTCCTTTTGCTCCGCTGTAAACCAGCAGTGTGTGGAAATGGTTCATCATTGCAAAATATCCGCGTATCGTGGTTTTGCTGCCAAAGGCAGGGTCGCTGATTATTTTTTCAAGCTCCTGTTCATTTTTCCTGAAATCTGCCTGGTTATCTACCATGATGGTCATCCTGTCGCTGAACATGTTTTGAGTATAAAACTCCTTTATTCTTTCAACCAGGTCAAGCTGTAAACCGTATATCTCATTTCTTTTATTCAGCATATCCTTAACAGGGCGCAGCATTAATATATGCCTTTCTGCAGCAAGAAGCTCCATAATGAATTTATGCTTATCAAATTTATATGCAAGGGTCTTGGCTTTCCTGATGATTTTCAATGCTTCCGGGTAAAGATGCTTCGAAGTAAGTATCCTGATACCCGAGAGCATATCATTTAGCTGAGATTCAGTATTATCATAAGCGCTGTACTGGTTCAGAGCTTTCAAAATTAAATTGAACAGGTAAACTTTATATACAGGAAGCTGCTTAACCAGCGCCGGATCACGAAGCTTTTGTTTAAGCTTTTCTTCGTCATATTCATCCTGCGCATCAATTGCTTCGAACAAGACAATATAGTTTTGTTTGCTTCCCGAAGCATTTTTAGCCGCAAATTTTTTTAAAAAACCCCTTTTCAGATTTATTTAAGCTTTTTATCAGCCTGAAAAGATCATCACTAACAGTTTTCAATTATTAAGTATATGTATAATTAATGTTTTATGAATGGAATATCGCCCTAAAACAATAAAATAACTGCCGGGCAAATTAAGGTTAGCGTGTTTTTAATTTTCAACAGAAATAACAGTAATTAAAACAGTGAAAAATAGCGAAAATAATCAATTTTTGCAATTTAAAAGGTAAAATACTTCCAAGCGACGTTAAATTTTAGAAGAAATTCAATTTTTCCAGCCAGGTTCAGTGTTATATCTTTGCTTCAACAGTGAAACTAAACAAAAGGAAAAATTAAAATGCATCACAGAATATTAAGACACCTGTTAACACTTTTTTTCGTTCTGGTGCTTCTGACATTGATGAGCCTGCCGATGGCAGCAACAGAGAACGGAAGCACGGTGAAAGAAAACCTAAACCGGGAAAACGAAAATTACATATACAGGAGCCAAAAGTACCCGGAAAAAAATCAAATGGAAATAAAGATTTACTGAAAATAAAAAACAATAAAAAAAATAAAATCAAAATAATTTAAAAAAATAATAGAAAGAAGTAAAAAAATGTTAACTGTAATCTCAATTTTCACAATAATTTTCACTCTGATAGCCGGTGAGCTTTATATGGTTTATAAAAATTATAAAGAAACCGCAAATACAGAAAGCAAAGATCTGAATTACTCCTCCAGGTAATTTACTTTTTGAATCCTCCCCCGGTACATCCAGGGGAGGAGGAAAAAAGAACTAAAAACAAAAATCAATTAAAAATTATAAATACAACTAACCAAAAATGAAAAATATATTAAAAATTGTTTTATTAATGATAATTGCTGTTATACCGGCATTATCACAAACATGGGAATGGGTAACCCCGAAACCGCAGGGCAATAACCTTTCTTCTGTTGTTATGAACAGCAACACTGAAGGTTTTGCTGTTGGTCACCTTGGCACTATAATGAAAACCACAGATATGGGTGCTACCTGGCAGGTGCAGAACACACCGACAAAAAGAATGATATCGGATATTACATATGCATGGCTTAATGATGTTGTTGCCTGCGGCGACAGCGGTACCGTTTTATGGACAACAAATCTTGGTGCAAGCTGGGTTCATGTACAAACCCCTGTTACAACTTCACTCAGAGGCATCAGCTTTTTAAGCAGGGATACAGGGTTTGCAGTTGGTCAACAAGGAAAGATCTTAAGAACCACTACACAGGGTACTTCCTGGCATTTAATAAATACACCGTACAACAGGAATTTTTATGGAGTTCACTTTGTGAACAAAACCACCGGTTTTATTACAGGTGATAACGGCTTCTTTGCCAGAACTTCAAATGCAGGGCTTAACTGGGATACAGTTTCAACAGGAACAACATCTGCTTTGTTCAGGGTGTATTTTAATACACTTGGCACCGGCTATGTTACAGGAACCCAGGGAAGAATACTTAAAACTACAAACTGGGGTGTGTCATTTGTTTCAAGCGTATCAATTTCAAACTACGGTATATATGATATTTCATTTACCGGGCAGTTTGGAGCGGCAATCGGTGAGCTTGGTTCTATTTGGACAACAACCAATGGCGGTGATAACTGGACACAAACAAGCTTCGGAGTTTTTCCTTTCAGGGGTATTACTAACAACTTTACCAACAGCTTTATAGCAGTTGGCGACGGAGGAAGAGTATATACTTCAACCAATGCCGGTGCAAACTGGATTGCTAAAGTTACACCGCAATCCGGTACAATTTATTCCAGCGCTTTTGCAAATGCAAATACAGGATTTATAGGCGCGCACGGCAATAAATTTTTAAAGACTACTAACGGCGGAGAAAACTGGTCAGAGATCCAAAGCCTTAACAGCTCATATATCTATGAATTAAAATTTCTTAACAGCCAGTTTGGGTACGGAATTCATTCAAGCGGATATTTTATTAAAACCACCAATGGCGGTGAAAACTGGTCAGGAGCACAAATAGCATCTAATTTCTACGGATGGTCAATCCATTTTACAACTGAACAGAACGGTTATGCAATCGGCGAACCCGGAAAAATTTACCGGACAACCAACGGCGGAACAAACTGGACATTAACACCCCAATCCTCAAATGTTTACCTGAACGGAATTACATTTCTTGATCAGAACACAGGTTTTATCTGCGGAAACAGCGGTGTTGTATTAAGAACAACAAATGCAGGGAATTCGTGGGATTCAATTGCAGGCGGCTCAGGTATAACTTTAACAAAAGTTGCTGCAAATTCAAACGGAGTAATTCTTGTATCGGGTATATTCGGCAGAATTATGAAATCAACTAACCTTGGGTCAAACTGGAGCTCAGTTTCAGGATTAACTCCATATACAATTAATGATGTTAAGTTTTACAATAATAATCTTGCATATGCAGTTGGCTCAGGCGGCGAGCTGTTTATTTCTACCAATGCCGGTGATACATGGCAGAAACAGCAGTCAAAATCAGGTAACATCATAAGGACCTTCAGCATTGTAACACCAACAAAACTTATGTTCTTCGGCGAAGAGGGTAATATTCAGAAATATACCCCGGATCTCACTTCAACAGGGAATAACGGGAACAGTAATATACCTTCTGGCTTTAAGCTTGAACAGAACTTCCCGAACCCGTTCAATCCTTCTACTGCATTAAAATTTTCACTTCCGGCAGCAGGGCTTGTTACGCTGAAAATATTTGATATAACAGGAAGAGAAGTTAAAACTTTAATTAATGAAAACATGTTTGCCGGTTCACATGAGGTATTATTTAATGCAGCAGGTATTTCTTCAGGAGTGTATATCTACAGGATAAATGTAAAAAATACTGATGGTGCAGAATTTTCAGATACAAAGAAAATGATTCTTGTAAAATAAAAAAATTAACAACCAACTAACAAAACATATATAAAAGAAAAATGAAAAAATTCAAGAAAATTGCTCTGATATTTTTAAGCCTTGTGATAGTACTGGCAGTATCAGGGTATGTTTACTTCAATCAGAAATTTCCCGCAGAATTAAAAGCTGAGGATATAAAGATAGAAATAACGCCTGAAAGGCTGGAACGCGGGAAATACATATTTAACCATTCAGCCGGATGTGTAGACTGCCATTCAACAAGGGATTTCAGTAAGCTTTCAGGTCCGGTTAAACCCGGAACAGAAGGAATGGGCGGTGAAAAATTTGACGAAGAATTCGGGCTGCCCGGTACATTCTATTCAAAAAACATTACACCATACGGTGTCGGTAACTGGACAGACGGTGAGCTTTTAAGAGCTATCACGGAAGGTATAAGGAAGGACGGAACTGCTTTATTTCCAATTATGCCTTATCTGGTGTACGGAACAATGGACAGGGAAGATATTTATTCAGTAATTGCATACATCAGAACACTTCCTTCGATCAAGAATGATGTTCCGGAAAGTAAGGCTAATTTCCCGATGAGCATGATCATGAAAACAATTCCCCAGAAGAATTCTTTTACCCAAAAGCCTGATAAAAAGAATTTAATTGCATACGGTGAGTACCTTGTTAAAGGTGCTTCCTGCACGGACTGTCATACTCCATCAAAAGACGGGGTTCCGGTACCTGGTAAATTTTTAACCGGAGGAATTGAATTTAACCTGCCCGGAAACACCGTGGTCAGATCAGCAAACTTAACACCGGATAGCGAAACAGGATTGGGTTTGTGGACAAAAGAACAGTTTATTGCAAGATTTAAACAGTGCAGCGACCCTTCATACGGTAATACTCCCTATAAACCGGGTGATTTCCAGACAATTATGCCATGGACTGTATATGCAGGAATGACAGAAGAAGACCTTGGAGCAATTTACGAATATTTAAGAACTATCCCCGCTGTAAAGAACCAGGTAGAAAAATTCAGTGTGAAGACACAATATTAAACATACTGAAATTGAGTTTCCTTTACACGTTAGGGGGTTAGTTGAACAGCAGGAAGTGTAACAGCTTCCTGCTTTTTTATCTGTTAACCAGCGCTTCATCTTCCGAAACAGTTTCCCTGAGATCAACACCATGTTCAATAACTGATTTCAGGTTTGTGAGAAAAAAAACCCAGCAAACACAGCAGTTAATATGCGCAAAATCGTTTTTAACAGAGTTTTTATTGTATTTCTGTAACAGATCAAGCCTCGTTCTTCCGGAAGAAATGCTTAAATTAATTGTAACATTAAAATTACTGCCGAATGTAAAGCCAAATGTATCATTTTCTTTACTTTCCAGGACTTCGCCGTATATTTCAAGGTCTTTTGCCAGCCATTTCCATCTGAATTTATTTCCTTTAACAGCAGGTCTGGTCTTATCAATTATATTTCCGTCTTTATCAAAATAATCACACTCCCCGATAAACCATTTAATTATCCCGGAAGCAGCAGCAGCATATTTATAAACTTCATCAATTGCCGCATCAAGGTAAATTGAATGCGAAAATTCCTGCATATTAAAATTTTTTTCAGTCAGATTAAATTACTCCTTTTCTTCGCCCATAAGCCAGTTTACAGCATCTTCAAATTCATCAAATGCATTTACATTATACCCGCGGTTAGAGGCGCACATTTCAAGAAACCTGGCTTTATCTATATCGTGCTGCGGACCCAGCAGAATTGCAATTTTTTTCCTGAAAGCCTGGCGGTGTTTGCCTACTTCGGTAACAAGTTCATAAATATCAGAAAGCGATAAACCCGGTTCGGTCTCCCTAATATCCACCATAATATCATGCAATTCATCTTTTGTGTTAAGCCGGGCAATTTCAGTAAGCATCTTTTTGCTTTCAGTTAAGTTAAGCTGCCCGCTTGCAGTGGTTTTAATGAAATCCCTTGTCTTTACAAATTTAATTTCTGCTTTCATAAAGTTTACCTGTTAATTTTTAAAAAGGCAATTTTAAAAGATCAACATTTCCGCCTGAAAGTATTAAACCAATATTAGCTCCGCTGAAATTTTTTTTTATTTTTATAATATGCAGCAAACGATACAGCGCTTGAAGGTTCAATAATTATTTTCATTCTTTCCCATATAAGCTTCATTGCGCTGATTATTTCTTCCTCAGTTACCGTTATAATATCCGTTAACAGTTCTTTTAATACGGGAAAAGTATTGCTTCCAAGAGATGTTTTAAGCCCGTCGGCAATTGTATCCGGATTTACAGATGGAATAATTTTCCCGGCTTTAAGGCTTCTGCATGCATCATCAGCATTTGCAGGCTCTGCCCCGTAAATTTTAGTTTCAGGTGAAAAATGCCGGAAACCGATAGAAATACCGCTTGCCAAACCGCCGCCGCCAACCGGAACAAATAATGCATCCAGCTTTTCGCTGTCTTCGATAAGCTCAACAGCGCAGGATGAGTGTCCGTTTATTACATTTATATCATTGGAAGGATGAACAAAATATGCCCCGGTTTTCTGCTGAACTTCGCTGCATAAAGATTCGCGGTCATTTGGCTGAATACCCGAGTAAATTATTTCTGCGCCGTAACCCAGAACAGCATCCCTTTTTGAAATTATTACATTTTCAGGCATTATGATCGATGCTTTTATGCCGGATTTTGCTGCTGCATATGCAAGCGCCTGGGCAAAATTACCTGATGAATGAGTAATAACGCCGTTTGCTTTTTCTTTTTCAGAAAGATTCATAACCGCATTCATTGCACCGCGTATCTTAAAAGAACCTGTTTTCTGAAAATTCTCGCATTTAAAATACAGGTCAGCAACGCAGAGTTTATTAAGCTGTTGTGACCGCATTACTGGGGTCCTGTGTATAAATGGTTTCAGATGATCTGAAATTAATGATATATTATTTTTTTCCGGTATCTTCATTATTTAATGCTGAACGGTAAATATTTATTAAAGCAAATATAGCAATTACCAGCCAAACAATGTTAACAAAAGTTGAAGGGTAAGCGCTATAAAACAATGTATTAATTATCAGGCATATACTTCCGGCAATATTTAATACCTGGTAAAGCCGCGAGCGGGAATTTACGCGGTGAGTGCTTAATAACCAGTAAGCAGCCAGCACAAATATCGAACCTGCCCAGCCTGTAATATCTATAATTATTTTATCTATTGCTTTACTTCCTTAAATTAAATTACCAGTTTTTTTCTTTTTTTAAGTTTATTATATGCGCCAGATGATGCTGACAATGCCAGCCGTAAAGATGCAGAAGATTTTCAATAGTCATTTTTAATTTGCTTTCAGGGTGGAAGAGTGTGCGTTTATATTGTTCTGTTTTAATATTCTTAATGGTAATGATAAGCTTTTTGTGCAGGATATCAAGAAATTCCAGTGATGGATCAACCGGACCGGTTTTTGCTTCAGGCAGCTCTGCCCAGTCTGCTTCGTTGTAAGGTCTGATAGTCGGGTTATCTTCCGTAAGTGCCAGCTTAAACCTGCAGTAACAATTAACGTGGCTATCAACAACGTGGTGTACAACCCGCCTTACACTCCAGCCATCTGGGCGGTATGGGGTATCAAGCTGTGAGTCATTCATTCCGGTCACTGCTTCCTTTATTTTTTCAGGGAATGTTTCAATAGAGCTGATATAACCGTTTAATTCACCGGATGAATAATTTTCTTTTGGATTAAATTCACCAATCGGATACCTGAGGGCATAAAGTTCAGTGTTTTTCATTTATTTAAATTTATAAATTAATTATTAAAGTATTCACTTATTTTCTGACGCCTGAAATCAAATATATTTTCCAGTCTTTGTTTTACAAAAAGTGAGTTTATAAGAGGTTCGGCTATAAATCCCGGAGGAAGGTATGTTACTTTATCTTTGACAACTGTTTTTCCCTGATGTGACTCAAAGCTATGTTCGTGAATCCAGATCCTGTACGGACCTTTAAGCTGAGTATCCGTAAAACTGTAAGGAGGTTCCCATTGAGTAATTTCTGTTTTCCATTTGAATTTTAACCCTCCAAGCTTAATACGGTAATCAATAATAGCTCCTTTTTTCATAACTATAGGCAGCGGGGTTAAAATAATAAAAAAAAGCTCAGGCGGGGTTATCAGGTTCAGGTTTTCAGCTTTGGCAAAAAATCCAAATACTTCATCAACAGGTCTGTTAACCGTGACCTCACTGGTTAAAATTCTCACAAAAAAAGGAAAAATAATTATTTTTATAAAGGCAAAGCTAAAAAAAACTGCAGATTTATTAAACCCATAAAAAAAACCGGGAATGATAAATATCTTTCCCGGTTTTGATACAAAAAGTAAATTAACTGCTTAAACCGCCAAGTACAGTTACTATTACATTAATAATAATACCAACTGCAACGCCAATCAGGGCGAAAGTGCAGGCTGATTTTGCAGCTTTAGGGTTCTTATCTTTGTTGATGAACCATAAAATTGCGCCTACCAGCGGTATACAAAAAGAAACGATCTTGAGTATTAAGCTCAGATCTTCCTGCTGAGTTTCTGTTGGTGCAGGTGGTGGTGTTGTTGGTTCCATGATTGCTTCCTCCTTTAGTTTATGGAATTTTTGCGAAGAATTATATCAGATTCTTAAATATATTTAGTGCTGCAATCAGAATAATGTTTCGAAAATAATTAATTAATAACAGCCAGTATAAGATGACCTATCCATTTGCCAAGGATTGCAGCAAGCGCCATACAGCCTGCTCCTGCGGGAATTCCTGTAGCCAGCCTTAACCAGTTATTGCTTTCCCTGTTCATATAAGCCTGTGTTAAACCATCAATTAACGCAGGTACCATTAAAAGAAATATCCACAAAAAATCCGGTTCCCAGATTGAAAGAGTAAATACAGGAAGAGCAAAATAACCGGCATAAAAGCCCGTGCATCTTGCACAAACAGGGAACTGTTTACCCTTATAAAAAAGGAACGTTCCGGCTTGCGGTGGCAGAATACGAACTCAAGTTTCACTTTCTGCTTTTTAGGACTAACGGGATTTATTACGGCTTCCTGCAAATATTGAAATTTTAGATAATTATTCTCTTAAACTAATAATGCTAAAAGGTAAAATCAATGTAAATATATTATTACCGGTCAGGATTGTTACTTTTCCTCAGCAGCATCTTCAAGTTTTTTCATTTCCGTTTCTGCCCAGTTGCACAGAATATCTTTATCTGCCTGTGAAAGTTTTGCATCTCCATGCAGTATTAAATACGGAGGCAGCGGCATTTCATCTGCTTTTATCTCTTCGCATATCTCGTTTAAACGCGCTTCTTTTTTTGCATCAGATAATTTATCCCACTGGCTGAAATTCATTTTTTTCCGTCCTTTTACAACATCATCTGCAACCAGCCATGAAACCGGCGCAACAGAGCTATACCAGGGCCAGACAGTATGGTCGCTGTGGCAGTCATAACAGGAGCGTTTTAAAATGCTTTCAACATTTGCCGGCACATTCATAACTTTTGTTATATGACCGGGTGCTATTTCAGTTGTCGATGTTTTATCAGGCCTGTTAAAGAACTGGATAGCTATCAGCCCGATAACTATTACAAAGAAAGCTATTTTTAATATTTTTTTCATATTTTAAAATATTTAAATATCCATTTCAAATAATTTTTTTCCGGTTTTATATTCAAAACCCATAATGCCTTCATTTTTAAGCGTTAAAAGCACCAGGTTACCTGAACGTTTAACCCCAATATTACTTTTTGTGAAAAACAGGCTGGAAAAAGTATCATCCTCTTCATCTATTTTCATCTCGTCAAAAATTTCATCGGGTTTAAGTGTCCATAATTCTTTGCCGGAATTAAGATCAACACAGGAAACCAGCCTGTTGGATTTTTTACCGAGCTGGTCAAGATATACAATTATAACACTTTCACTATCCATATGATAAATTATACCTTCCAGGTAGATCTTTTCAACAAGCGGTTTTACTTTAATTTTATAATATTTTTCCATGTGTTCTTCATTACCGGAATAATGAGAAAGACTGGACTTGTTGTTTTCTATGCTTGATTTTGGCCCTGTTGCAATAAGCAGCTTTTTGCGGGGACTTGATGAATTATCTTCAGGAGCCAGGATAGGATAATTAGTAATAGCTGAATCTTTTGTTTGTGATTTATTAAATTCAGCATTATCTTTATAGAGCTTATCTTCAGTAAAGCTGTAAATTCCTTCCCTGCCGTCACGGGTTTTTACCCGGATTGTAAAATCCTCTTTATCATAATGCGCTTCGGTCAAACCGGCGGAAAGCTGCGGGAATTTTGATTCAAACTGATCGGTATCCATTACTTTTTCGCCGGTTTCAGAATCAAATGCCTCGATGCGCGGTTCATTTTCGCCATATTCCCTTGTAACAGACCAAACTTTACCATCATGGTAAACAAGGTCAATCAGGGTAATAATATCTTCATACGGAGTTTTAATTTTATGCAGTACTTTTTCTGTTTTCGGGTCAATAATATAGGTCCATGTTTTGCAGAAATAACACTCTCTGCCTGTAGATGTTCTGCCCGGTGATTTGGTTGTTTGTATAAAATTAAATGAACCGTCGGTCAGGATCCATACTTTTTCTTCGCCATCTTTAGAAGGCACAACAACAGCATCAAGAAAGCTTCCGCTTAAGCTGTTTGGCATAAGCGCGGGAAGTGCAAATGTATATGCAATAATTACGATTACAACAATTACAACAATAGCTCCAACAACACCAAAACAGCTGAATTTTGCGCAGCCTTTTTGTCTTCCGTAAATTTTTTTCCCCTGGTAAGAATCTCCCTGGGGATACGTTACAGGTGGTTCCATTAGATTAAAATTTTGAGTTTATATTAATTTTGAATTAAGGTAAATATATGAAAAATTGTTGAATATAAAGGTAACTTATTACATCAAATCAGCAGAAATTTTTAGGGAATTGTTTTGTGTAAAAATAAAGGGAAATTAAGTAATTTGCAGTGAATTTTATCTGCCGGATTATTTCATCACAGGAAAAATGCAAATCCCACGCCCAGGGAAATATCGTGAATGTTTGATTTGGTTTTTTCTTTAATAAATGTGTGGCGGTATTTTAAGTAGGGATTGAACATAAACGGTTCACCGGGTCCCAATAATGCCCCAACGGAACCCTGCAGGAACCAGCCGTTATTTTTTGTATCAGTAAAATATCCAACGCCGGGTGTAGCTATGAAGCCGACAAAATCACCCGCAGCTAAAATAAAATCATAATTATAGGAAAACCTTAAATGACTGGTATTGTAGCTTCTGAATATATAAGAGTATTCGAAAGCCAGCCTGCCGTAGGGGAAAATACCGGCTGATATTTCTTTTGTAAGACCAAAAAATACTTTTTTATCTTCGATAACAAGCATAGGATTTATTATTGCAGCAAGATACCATGAAGCGGGAATACCGGTTTTTGAATAATATTTATTTGCTGATCTTACGGCAGATATATTACTGCCTGCAGAAATATTTTTTAATTTTAATTCAAACGTTTGGGATGATATTATGTAAGGAATAATAAAAAATAAAGCAGCAATTATTAAATTATTTTTTTTCATATAATCATCCGTTAATTAGATACGAATTTTAGACCGATAATAGAGCTTATCAGCGTAAAAATAAAAAATATACGCCAGAAACCGGCAGGCTCGCCGAGATAAAATATCCCGATAAACGCAATTCCGGTTGCCCCGATGCCTGTCCATATAGCATACGCAGTTCCAAGCGGAATTGTTTCCAGAGATTTATCAAGGAACAGGTAACTTAAAATTGTAAAAATTATGAATAATACGGAAGGGAGCGGTTTTGTAAAACCTGCTGAATATTTAAGCGAAACGGCGAAACAAATTTCAAAAACACCCGCAATTAACAGATATAACCAGCTCATTTAAACAAGTTAATTCTGCAAATATATACTTCAAAAAAATAAATAACAATCAGCAAACAGAATTGCTACTTTACATTATCTTTTAACAGGTCAGGAAATTCCTTATAAAATTTCTTAACTTTAGGGGCTATTACCATTGAGCAGTAACCCTGTTCAGGGTTATTATTGTAATAATCCTGGTGATAATCCTCGGCTTTGTAGAATTTATCAAAGGCGGTTACTTCGGTTACTATGGGGTCATCCCATAATTTTGATGACGTAACATCTGCGATTACTTTTTCAGCAGAGCTTTTCTGCGCATCATTAACATAAAATACCGCTGAGCGGTACTGCGTGCCAACATCAGCGCCCTGCCTGTTTAAAGTGGTGGGATTATGAATATGAAAGAATACCGTAAGAAGCTTTTCAAATGAAATTACTGCCGGGTCAAATGTAATTCTTATTGCTTCTGCATGACCGGTAGTGCCGGAACAGACTTCTTTATAGGTCGGGTTATCAGTTGATCCCCCGGAATAACCTGATTCAACAAGCTCAACGCCTTTTAAATCCTGGAAAATGGTTTCAATGCACCAGAAACAGCCGCCTGCAAGTACAGCGGATTCGTATTTAGTTGTATCTCTCATTTTATTATTTTCTTTAATATTATTGCCTGTAGATTTGAATTCATCAGAATTTCCGGATATTTTTCCGGTTTTTCCGCCAATTAATGAACAGCCGAAAATTCCCGTTACCATTAAAATTACCGCTGAAAACAGCAATAATATAGTTTTATTTGTTAACATAATATACAATATAAGTTCTGA
>LLZO01000022.1 GCA_001567545.1 Candidatus Tepidiaquacellales bacterium OLB5 | reverse complement strand
TACGGTGAACTTCCCTCAATATTATCAAGAATACTTGCTTTTGTAATAGACCGAACCATAGTAATACTTATTATTGCAGTTCCTGCTGCAATATTCACAGCTGTTATGGAACAAACCGGAAGAACAGGTGCAGTATACTATATTCTTTTAGTGTTTATGATTGGATTTATTTTAATTGGAGCAGTGTACTCATATTCACGGGATATGATTGGGGGTAAAAGCATTGCCCGAAGACTGCTAAAACAAAAAGTTGTAGATATTTCTACCGGCAAACCAATTGGCGGCTGGCGCTCATTTAAACGCGAGATCATTATTCATTTTGCTCCGCTGATATTAATTGAATTGATACTTATCAGTACTAACAAAGACCGCCGCCGTATGGGCGATAACTGGGCTAAATCAATTGTTGTTAAGGATATTTAAAAAAGCAAAAGCTCTAACCACAAATTTCACAAATTTGCACGAATTAGACAGTAGGCGTCATGGCTTAGTTTACCCCTTCGGGGCCTGACGCATTTAACGTATTTATTATATTGCCTCACGCCCAAATGGGGTAAACAAAGCGTATCACCTATAAAAACATTAAGCATGAAATTGCTTTCCCTCATGGGATTTTTCATCACAAAAGCTCCTCAGAATTGGGTAAAATAGAACAGGAAATCAACAATTAGCCCCCCTCCTTTATTAAGGAGAGGAAATCCGGCTTTAGCCGGATGGGTGGTATCTTTTTTATACTATGGTTTAATGTAAATAGAACAGGGATCTTTCATAAAGATCCCTTTTGCGTTCTATATTGTTTTATGGGGATGTTGCTCGAAACAATAATTTTTTTATTTCACGAACAAGGGATTGCAATCACCTGTTCTGGTATTTTTCCGTTATGCCTTAACAACTTTTCTTTTTCTGATATACCTGATTACCATATATATTATGAATCCAAGTATTGCCAGAATGGGCGCCATTGCAATCACAAAAGTAATAATGCCGGCTAACACTTTTGTAAATCCGGTCAGACCTTTTTCAAATCCGCGTTCAAGCTCATAGAAGAATCCGCCGGATGATGTATTTAATATAGCCGGTTCATAAATGCTAAGTGTTATTGTTGAATACGATGCCTGGTCTTTAAGCATACGCATTCTGCCTTCGGTTTTCTCAATGTTTTCCCTTACGTTGGCAAGCTTCTGCTCAACTTCGACCACTGCTGTTAAATTCGCAGTTTTTTCAGCAAGTAACTGCAAAAGCCTTGTTTCAAGCTCACGCTGTGTTTTAAGCCTGGCTTCAGCGTCTACATACTCTTCGGTTACATCACGTCCTGTGATATTCTGGCTCATAACCTTACCGGTCTTTGCAAGCTCTGCAAGTAATGCATCGTATTTATCAGCCTGTACGCGTATTGTGAGGGTACCCTGTTTCTTTCCGCTTTGGTTAACCTGTGCCGTTGAGTTGGTAATAAATCCGCCCATATTCTTAGCAATTTCCTTTGCCTTTAGCTCAGTTTCATCAAAGCTGTCGTTTTCAATGCTCATAGTACCGGTACGGATTATCATCCGCTTATCCTGCGGGCTGGTGTTTTCCGTTGGCTGCTGGTAATTTATCTGTTTGAGTGAGCCGTCATTTTTACGTTCGTTTTCTCCGCTTAACAGAAGCTCTTTACTTTTTGGAGAAGATTCGATATCGGTTGTTGTGGTTGGAGCATCAGTTTTATTATATGTAATCGGCTGTTCCTGATTTAAGGAAGTCTTATCACTTTGTTCCTGGCAGGCATTTAAAGCAACAATAAAAGGCAGAATAAAAGCTAAAAATAACGTTTTTGTGAGTTTCATGGTATAAAACCTCGTTTTGTAATGTTAAGTTATATACTCGTTTATATTGACTTTTGTTTCATAAGTAAGAGTACTCATAATCAAAAAA
>LLZO01000021.1 GCA_001567545.1 Candidatus Tepidiaquacellales bacterium OLB5 | reverse complement strand
ATGATCTTTGATGTTGATGTTAAAGGAGCGCTATCCATAAAAAATCTGTATCCTGAAGCAATTCTGGTTTTTATCGATGTTCCTTATGATGAGCTTGTCAGAAGGTTAAAGAACAGGAATACAGAAACCCCTGAAGAAATTGAAAAAAGGATTTCAAGAATTAAAATGGAATCTGAGCTTAAAAACAGGTTTGATTTTATTGTTGATAACAGCAAAGGGATTGAAACTGCTGTAAATGAAGTTGAATCAATTATAAATAAGTATATAAAAAATTAAAAATATAAGCATTAAGGAGTAAATTAAATGAAAATAACACCGCTTGAAATAGAAGAAGTTGAATCCAAGGCAGGGAATATTTATGAAGCTGTTGTTGTTGCTGCAAAACGCGCAAGGCAGATAAATGACGAGCAGAAGCTTGAATATAACCAGCGTGTTGAACCGCTAATTAAAGCCGATGATGACAGCGATGATACTGTGGTCAGCAAGGATAAAATGAACATTAGTGTTGAATTTGAAACCAGGCCAAAACCAACAGAAAGAGGCCTTGATGAGCTTCTGGGTGACGGACTTGAGTTCAGAGTAAGATCTGAAAACTTAGACGATTAATAAAATAGCTTGCCGGTTACTTTTTAAAAGTAATTACCAGAACAAAGCTTACCAGTGGAACTTAAAGATAAAAAAATATTACTTGGTATTTCCGGCGGTATAGCAGCATACAAATGCTGCGAGTTGGTAAGATTATATAAAAAAAGCGGGGCGGAAGTCAAAGTTATTATGACTCCCTCCGCTTTGAATTTTGTATCACCTGTAACCCTTTCTGCGCTTTCAGGCAATGAAGTTATGATAAACATGTTCCCGGAAACAAATGCTGAGCTTTCTGAAACAGTTGAAACTAAAACATGGCATATTTATACCGGATTGTGGGCTGATGTATTTGTAATTGCTCCCGCTACCGCTAACACAATCGCTAAAATCGTTCACGGTATTGGAGATAATTTCCTTACTACTACAGTGCTTTCAGCGCGCTGCCCGGTAATAATATCTCCTGCAATGGATGAGGATATGTATCTTAATGAAGCTACTTCCAGGAATGTATCTGAACTGAAAGAGCTGGGATATTGGGTAATTGAACCGGAGTCAGGCGAGCTGGCAAGCGGTTTAAGCGGAATTGGAAGGCTGCCTGAACCTGAAACAATTTTTAATGAAACAGTAAAGCTTTTAAACGGTGTAAAAAAAGATCTTGAAGGAAAAAAAATCCTTATTACTGCCGGTCCTACATATGAGCCTATCGATTCAGTCAGGTTTATAGGTAATTATTCAAGCGGTAAAATGGGCTTTGCGCTTGCAAAAGCTGCTTCGCAGCGCGGCGCTGAAGTTATGCTCATCAGCGGACCCACACTGCTTAAAACACCCCGCAATGTTAGCCGCATAGATATTAATACAGCCGCTGAAATGTTTGAGGCTGTAAAAGGGCATCTGGATGGAGTTGATGCTGTTATTATGTCAGCCGCCGTTGCTGATTTTAAACCGAAAGATATTAAATCAGAAAAAATCAAAAAAACAGAATCAAACCTTACAATAGAAACAGAAAAAACAGCTGATATACTTGAATATCTCGGGAAAAACAAAAAAGATTACAAACTGGTTGGATTTGCGCTTGAAACCCGAAACGAATCTGAATATGCCATTGATAAATTAAAACGGAAAAATCTGGATTTAATTGTTGTTAATAATCCCAAAATCAAAGGTGCCGGCTTTGGAACAGATACAAATGTAATTACTATTATCGATAAAGAACTTAAGACCGAGTCTTTTGATAAAATGACAAAATTTGAAGCAGCTAATAAGATACTGGATAGAATATAATTTTTAAATTGAGCAGCGATAAATTAAACAAAATAATTTCAGATACTGAAACACTTGTTAAGAACTTCGGCAGGTTCTATTCAGGTAAGCTTTATATTGATAATGATTTACCGGAAAATTCAGTAAACACTGTTCCGGCAGAAGAAAAACCGGTTCCGGAGAAAATTAAAAAAACGGGTTCAGGAATTATTGTAAAAGATAAATCAGCAGTAGCTGAAATTGATATTTTCGGCAATGAAAGCATAAAGCGCGAGGAATGGGAATTTTCCGAATCTCTTGATGAGCTTAACAGCAAGATAAATACATGCCTTAAATGCGGACTGGGGAAAACAAGGACACATTTTGTGTTCGGAGTTGGCAACCCCAAAGCTGATATTGTTGTGATTGGCGAAGCTCCCGGCGCGGATGAAGATGCGCAGGGTGAGCCGTTTGTAGGCAGGGCAGGGCAATTGCTTAATAAAATCCTTGAAGCAACCGGGTTTCAGCGTGAAGAAGTGTTTATCTGTAATATATTAAAATGCCGCCCGCCCGGAAACCGTAACCCTGCACCCGATGAAGTTGAATTATGCCGTCCTTATCTTGAAAAACAGCTTAAACTTGTAAATCCGAAGCTTATTTTGCTGCTGGGAAAAGTAGCATCAGAATCGCTATTGAAAACCAAAGAACCGTTGAATAAATTGCGGGGAAGGATACATGATTACAAAGGCTGGAAGGTTATGATAACTTTCCACCCTGCTGCGCTGCTCCGCAACCCGAACTGGAAACGCCCCGCATGGGAAGATATGCAGCAGTTCCGCACCCTGTACGAAGAAATAACAGGTAAAAAAATAACCCCGGTAAATAACAATTAATTTGGCTAAACAGAAAAAAAATAATATCACAGAGATAAGCAACATTCCTGACGACGTTCTTTACGGCGGTAAAGTACCGCCGCACAGCCGTGAGCTGGAAATGAACATACTTGGCGGTATGATAATTGATAACGCACTTATTGATGCTGTTACTACAATTTTAAAACCCAAGCATTTTTATGTTAATGCAAACGGATTGATTTTCAGGGCAATAAGTGATTTAAGGGACAGGAATGAGCCGGTGGATATTATTACTCTTACTGAAGAGCTGAAATCCAGGGGCGAGCTTGATGCAATCGGCGGCCCGTATTATCTTGCGGAGCTTTCAACTGCATTTTCTTCTCAGGAAAGTATAATTTTTTCAGCTAATAAGATACTGGAAAACTGGATAAAAAGGGATATGATTCTGCTTACTTATTCATTAAACGAGCAGTGTTACGACCCCACAATAAATACCGAAAGCCTTCTGGATAAAGCTCAGCAGGAAATACTTGAAGTTACCAATTACCTGCAGAAAAAGAATTATTCGCACATCAAGGATGAAGTCCGTGAAACTATGGAGTATGTTGAATCAATTCACGAGCGACATGAAAAAGGAGCAACAGTTTTCGGTGTCCCATCGGGATATGATGAACTTGATGCGCTAACAGGCGGTTTCCAGAAATCTGAGCTGATTATTATTGCGGGACGCCCTTCACACGGTAAAACAGCTCTTGCACTCAATTTTGCCCGTAATGCTGCTGTTGACTACGGGAAAAATATCGGTATATTTTCAATTGAAATGAGCAACCGCGAGCTTGCTTTAAGGTTTATCTGCCTGGAGTCAAGAGTAGATATTTCCAAGCTAAAAACAGGCAGGCTGCCGGAATCAGACTGGGCTAAAATTGCCAAGCAGACCCCCCGGTTAATGAGCAGCAAAATTAATGTAATAATTGATGATTCTTCACCGCTCAGCCTGCTTGAGCTGCGCTCAAAAGCGCGCCGTATGAAAGCAATCCAGAATATTGATATGGTTATGGTGGATTACCTCCAGCTTATGGAAGTTTCAAATAAAGGCAATCTGGACAGGCACCTTGAAATTGCGTATATTACCCGCGGTTTAAAACAACTGGCAAAGGAACTTGATATTCCTGTAGTTGCGTTATCTCAGTTAAGCCGTAAAGTTGAAGAACGCGCAGGCAAGGAAAAAACGCCCCCAGCTTTCAGATCTAAGGGAATCAGGCGCAATTGAGCAGGACGCTGACGTTGTTATATTTATTAACAGGCCGGAAGTTTATATCAGCAAAGATGACCCTAAATTTCACGAAGTACAGGGACTTGCAGAGGTTATAGTCGGTAAACAGCGTAACGGTCCGATAGGCGAAGCGAAGCTGACATTTATACATAACTACGCAAAATTTGAAAACAGGGCTAAAGATATGGAACCTGCTTATTATTCACCGCAGGATCAGCCATTTTAATTTAAGTAATGACAAAGTTAACACGCAGAAATTTCATTAAAACATCAGCATTAAGTGCTATATTTTTAAGCGCTGTACCTCAATCATTAAAATCATTTAATAATGTTTTTTGGGATGACTATGACGAGGTACTTTGCAGAAAAAAATTCAAGCTGCTGCTTGGCAATGAAGTTCAGAAATTGCCTATCGGAGATGTGATTGCTGAGGTTGGAAAATCATTTATTGATACCGATTATGTTGCCGGCACTCTTGATAAAAATAAAAGCGAAAGCCTTGTTATTAATCTGACTGGCCTGGATTGCGTTACATTTGTAGAAAACTGCCTTGTTTTTGCCCGCTGTGTTAAGCAGGGGAAAACTACATTTGACGATTATAAAGCTGAATTAAAGAAAATTCGCTACCGCGATGGTGTAATTAATGGCTACTCCAGCCGCCTGCATTATTT
>LLZO01000020.1 GCA_001567545.1 Candidatus Tepidiaquacellales bacterium OLB5 | reverse complement strand
CTTGCACTAGCAAGCGCGCTGAGCGTTAAAAAAAATTACAGGCAGATATACATAGCAAGGCCCGTTGTTCCATTAAGCAATAAAGATATTGGCTACCTGCCCGGCGATGTTGAATCAAAGCTTGCTCCGTATATGCAGCCACTGTGGGATAACCTGAAGGTTATACAGGACCAGTACGGCGAAACCGAAAAACAGCACCAGCAGATAACACAGATGGTTAAAGAGCAAAAGCTTGTAATTGAACCGTTAAGCTATATCCGCGGGCGAAGCCTGCAGCGTATATTTTTTATTGTTGATGAAGCACAGAACCTGACCCCGCATGAAGTAAAAACAATTATTACAAGAGTAGGCGAAGGCGCTAAGATTGTATTCACCGGTGATATATACCAGATTGACCATCCTTACCTTGATTCACAGTCAAACGGACTTACATATCTAATTGAACATTTTAAAGGGCAGGACCTTTACGCTCATATAAATCTCGTAAAGGGCGAGCGTTCTGAGCTCGCAGAGCTTGCCAGCAACCTGCTTTAAAAATTCCAGTTTTAACTTCGCTTGAAACATCCTGTCTGGAAGTCTCTACAGAGGTATTTGTGAACAATAAAACAGCTCCGTTAGAAGCGAAATGTTTGCAGATAAATGTTTAACAGAATATCTGAGCTCCGTCAGGAGCGGTATGTTAATAAATATTCGAAACAGGAAGAATGATTATTTTGGGCTATAAACAATATTGCATTTACAAAATTCTTCCTCTGGATTCCCGCTTTCGCGGGAATGACTAACACTCCCATGCACTCGAATTTTTTAATTTCCTGAGGTTATGCTTTGCTGAATTCGTGGTGGGGTTAGTTAGGTCTTATGCTTGAAACAACAATTCCGCTCCCGTCAGGTCCCCTCCGATGGAATCCTTTGTACAGACCTGACGGCATAAATTCTTTCCACATCACAAGTTTCAACTTATACTGATTATAAAAATCAAAAAAGCACAGACAGGAATGTCTGTGCTACTTAATAAATGTTTCCATTCTGCTCCCCTCTCCTTTTAGGAGAGGGGTTGGGGGGTGAGGTGTAAAAATCATTTCAGCTTCTGCAGATTCTGCTTTGCTAACTCGTTATTCGGGTCTATCTCCAGGGCTTTTTTATAACTTTCAATTGCCTTTGGAATATTATTCATCCTCTCATAACATGTACCAATATTATTATATGCGCTTGAAAATTTAACATCTATTTTTGCTGCTGCCTCAAAATTCTCTATAGCTTTATCATATTTTTCCATATCCATATAACACATACCTATATTATTATAATAACCCGCTGACTTATCCGGCATAAGCTTTATCAGCTCATTAAGTTCGCTTATTGCCTTATCGAAGTTCTTTGACTGGTAATTCCTGTAAGATGATTCCTCCAGCACTCTCACCTTTTCCAGCTTTTCATCTTTAATTATCGGCGGAGCCTGTATGTTCTCCTTATTTTCCCCGCTGATAACATCAGGCGGCATAGCTTTAAGCTCTTTTAGTACCTGCTCTGCATTATAGTATGAAGGTGCAAACTTAACAAGCTTTTCAAGCCAGCCAATTGCTGCCGGAATATCACCTTTCCGCTGGTACATCTGAGCAAAAGTAAAATAAGGCTCGGGTGAAAGCGTATCAAGCTTATATGCTTCGTTTATATAGTAATAAGCTGAATCATAATTACCTTTTACCATAAATATCTTTCCGATATTGTTATGCCCTATGAGTGATTCTTTCCTCAGGTCAAGGGCTTTCCTGTAATAAACCTCGGCAACTTCAAAATTACCCTTATTGGCATAAATATTACCTATGTTTATATAGGTCACAACACCGGGCCTGCCTTCTGCGCTCATGAACAGGATATCATTGGTCTTCCATTCGGCATTTCGGCTGTATGTCATGTACGAAAATGTAACCAATACTGCCGCGCTGATAAGCATTACAGCGTTATATGTTTTTTGATTAAAATATCTGAACAATACTGCCGCTGCAAGTATGCTTACAAACATCGAAGGGATGTATAGGAACCTGTCTGCCATAAAGTTCATAGTTGGAACAATATTCATAACCGGCGCAAGCGTTACAAAAAATAAAAGTATTGAAAAAGATACATACGGCGCGCGTTTTATAAAATATACCGATACAGCTGTTAAGAAAAGTATGAATGCTGCTGCAAATAAAACCCTCATATCTGCAATAGTGTTCGCATCCGGCAAATAACCGCTGTAATGATAAAGCATACCGTACGGAGCAATTGAAAGCCTGAAATATATCGGAACAGTCTGCAGCATTGTATAGATTACCGTGGATAGTTCCCTGCCGTAAAAATAAAAATATGTTGGTCTTGCCTGTGTATCCTTTAATGCATACCACCGCAGCAGCATGAACAGTCCTGAAAGCACAATTAATGCCCCGTACATCACAGCCCGTTTTTTAAGCAGGTCCCTGAACTCATTCCGGTTTATTATAAAATCATATAAAATAATGCAGGCCGGAAGCGTAATTGCCATTTCTTTGGCAAAAAGTGAAAGCGAGTAATAAATTAGGGTTAAGATCAGGTTTTTGTTTGAAGGCTCTTTGCTGTATTTTAGATAATATATAAATGCAGCAAAAAAGAAAGTACATGCCAGCCCGTCAGTTCTGCCGGAAACCCATGCAACCACTTCCGTATGTATTGGGTGAACAGCAAAGATCAAAGCTGCAATAAGAATTATATAATCTTTGTAAACGGAATTCACCCTTTCGAACATAAGCCTCAGAAGGGTAAAGAAAAGCAGCACGTTTATAACGTGCATAAGTATATTGGTCAAATGGAAGCCGAAAGGGTCCATTTTCCATATGGCATAATCTATTGTGTACGATGTTGATACTACTGGTCTGTAATATGCGCCAATTACCTTATGAAATCCCATTTCACCGGTAAAGAACTTCGGTATATTCTTTAATTCAGTAATGGTAGGGTCAGCCTGTACAACTGATTCATCATCAAATACAAAATCGTTCTGCAAAGCATTATAGTAGATGCCAAATGATACCACAATAAGAATAATGTATGCTACATGCTTCTTTAACTCAGCGGGTTTATGTGCTTTATTTTCAATGTGTTTCTTAGCCATATTTTATGTAAAATCTATAATTTTGCCCCAACTACAAGGGTTGATTTGATTGTTTCAACAACACCGTTCTGGTCGTTCAATGCCTCCAGAAATATAATGTATATCCCCAGTCTGAGCTTCCTTTTCTCTTCATCAAGCCCGTCAAAAACTACCTGGCCCTGTGAGCCAGAGGTCTGGTTATTCATAATGGTTTTTACAAGCCTGCCTTTAACATCAAAGATCTTCATCCTCACCTGCGAAACTGTGTTCTGCAGTTTGTAGCTTATAACTGTAAAATCCTCATATCCATCGCCATCAGGTGAAAATGGGTTAGGTGAAACTGTTATTTCGCCGGTTGAAATTACACTTCCTGTATAAATACTGTTCTTAAGTCCGGGCGAGCCGCCATTGGGAAAAGTGCAGCTGCTCCAGTTCCTGCCGTCATTTCCGTTAAACCCGGGATTCAGCTTTTCAAGCGACCTTCCGCTGCCGGGCAGGTTTGGATTATACCAGTTATCTGAATAAAATACACTGTCTACTACAGTTTTGAAAACATCAGCTATTTGAACCAGGTCACCTTCATTATTCAAACCAAGTGAACCGGCTATAAATACGCGCTGAGTGCTGTCCGGAGTCCTTAAATAAGGGAAAGCATTATAAATATTGGTATCGGCAGCAATTACAGCATACATTCCGGGCTTAATTATTGCAGAGCAGGTATCACTTAATCCTTTTGAACCGCCGGTTTCAGTATAAAGCCAGCCTGCAATGTTAATATTTTGATTTGTCGGGTTGTATAATTCAATGTATTCCGGCTGGCCAGTAAGCGGGGCAGCCATTATTTCATTTATTACAAGGTCATTCCGCTGGTAATGAACCGCTGAGGTTATCGAATTAATGATCGTCGGGGTTGATCTTTCACAAGCTATAGAACTTGCCCAATTGCTTGAGTCATTGGATACACCGTTTATATCAATCCTTTCAAGCGATGAATTATCACCGCCCCAGTCCGGCAGGTAATCAACCCTGTCGCTGACTGACCCGTTAATTTTATATATTATGACAGCATCACCGGCATTGTTCAGTGATGGAAATGATGACATAATTATAACTTTTGAGGAATCAATTGAAGGATGATTTGCAAAAATAGCGCTGCTTTGAGATATTACAGCATAACTTTGAGGGTTAACAAAAAAATCATTTGAAGTAATATTTACCTGTGTTAAGCTGTTATCAGATATCTTCCAGTTCTTTAAATTTACAACTGAATCTGTATTATTGTAAATCTCAACCCATTCGCACTCTCCATCCGGAAAGTCATACATTATTTCATTAATAATTACCCTTCCTGCTGTTGAGCCTCCTGAGACTTCAATTGATGCAGTATATTTATTATTTGAAGTATCTTCATCAGCGCTGTAATTAACAACTGCTATGAACTGGCGCAAGCCTGCGCTGTCAAGTATTTGTGAATATGTTATATTAACACTGTCACCTGTATTCAATGAGCCGGGTGAGTTAATTGTTGCTTTTAATTCATTCGGCGCGGCAATGCTATCTTTATTATAATCATCATAAAATGAAACGGTATATAAAGTAGCCGGATTCAATCCCCTGTTCTTAACCTGTGCAATTATTCCAAGTGTATCGCCTAAAGCAGGCAGCGTACGGCTGAAAGTTATCTTATTCAATGCAAGATCATTTGGCTTTGGTACAAGGCTGTTTATTTTATTCGGAGTAGCACCGATTACAGCAATACAAGTGCCCCAGTTGCTTTGCTGGTTTGTAGGGGCTGTATATGAGATTCGTTCTAGCGACCTGTTGTTTGTACTTCCGCCCCAGCCTGATGTAAATGTTATGCTGTCTATAACAGTGCCGGCTGAATTGAACAGCACAATATTATCCCCTGTATTATTTAATGAGCTCCACCCGGTTTGAATATATATTCCCGTGTTATTGGGATAAGCGCTTTTAACTGCGGCGGAGTCCTGGCAAATAACGGCAAAGCCGTTTGCAGGTATTGTTATTGCCTGAGTTGTAATTGTATTTACAGTTGCAGTTGCATCCTTCCATTTCCAGTTTGCCAGGTTAACCGCGTTCGAAGTTTTATTATAAATTTCAAACCATTCATTGCTACTTGGTGTTGGCGAATACATTATTTCATTTATTACCAGTGAATCAAATGAACTGGTATTTACTACCGTAACTGTGCCTGTTCTTTTATTATTCGATGTATCTTCATCACCTGAAAAATTAACAACGGCAATGAACTGTCTGACTCCAAGGCTATCCATAATTTTAGATGTATTCAGGTTCACTGAATCACCCGCACTTAAAGGAGCTGATGAATTCACTGTACTTATAAGCTCATTCGGAGCCGGGTTTCCGTCATCATTATAATCATCATAAAAAGATACATTGAAGCTGTTTGCGGCATTCGTTCCCCTGTTCTTAACATTGGCTGTTATCTGCAGGTTTGTTCCGATAACAGGGTTATTGGTACTGAAAGATAGAATATTTAATGCAAGGTCATTAGCCAATGGTGAAATGCTGTTCCGTAAACCCGGTGTTGCTCCCAAAGCTGCAGTAGATGTTCCCCAGTTTGACTGCTGGTTGGTTGGCGCTGTTGAGCTAATCCGTTCAAGCGAGCGGTTTCCCGAACCGCCCCCCCATGAATTGGTGAACTGAATTGAATCTGCAATTGTTGTATCAGCTTTAAATATCACAAGGTTTTCTGTTCCTGTATTATTTAGAGAGCTCCATCCGTTTGATGGCTGCAAAAGTATTCCGGTAAATCCCGGGAAAGCTGTCCTGAATGCTGTTGAGTCCTGGCAAACAACGGCAAAGCCGTTTGCAGGCAGGTTTATGTTCTGTGTAGTGATTATTCTTAATGTTGCTGTAGCATCCTTCCATTTCCAGTTTGCCATATTGAACGGCGCAGCTGTATTATTATACAGCTCAAACCATTCATTTGCTGCCGGAGTTGGCGCATACATAATTTCATTAATTACAACATCACCCGGATTCTGAGAATATGATAAACTGCGTAAAAACAATAACAACCCAAGCCCTAACAGGAATTTCTTTTTCATACTTTTGCTGAAATTGATAAAATATATTTGTAAATTTACTTAAATAATTGCTGTTTTACAATCAAAATGAATAAATCCAAATTTATAAAAGCAGCAGTAATATCATTGCTGTTTATTGCATACTCCTGCGGAAATATACACACCAAACCCGATGGAGCCGTAGTAGCATTCATAATTGCTGCCGAGCAGCGTGATATGACGAAGGCATGGAATATTCTAAGTCCTGATCTGCAGTCTCATTATAATTCACTTGGAGAAAAAATGCGTAAATCAGGCAGAGGCGCGCTGGAAAATGAAATAGCACGGATAACAAAATTCAGAACTGTTAAAAAGGATTATGTAATTAAACAGGATAGCTTAAATAATACTGTGATAAATATACTTACTTTAGGCGGTCCCGTGCATAAAATAGAAACTGTTGATGTTGGCGGCGATTTCAAAATAAAGGATGAAGCATCTTTAAAGAACCTGCTTGATGGTATTTCCGCTGAGCGCAAAGAAAAAGATGCTTATTGATCTATAAAATCAAAAAGCCGCTTTAAAAAAGCGGCTTTATATCGTGCTCCGGCAAAAATCATTATTACTAATTAATTCGTTCCCACCTGAATGTATCCCAAATGGGAGATATCAGCCTGTAATCCCCGAATCCTGTATTATCTATAAATACAAACTGTTTGTTATCTTCGTAATAATCCCAAATCTCGTATGGTTTTGAATCCATTTCATACGGGTGGCGTTCAATATTGCTGGGTTCCCCGAAAATAATATACACCATTCCCATATCAGTCCGCCAGCCCTGGCTGTAAACGTTTCCGAATAATTTATTTGCAAGTTTTACGCGCCTGTAATATTCCTGCATTACTTCGTTGCGCTTGGTGTTAGGGCTCGGGTCTTTCTTCTTCCAGAAATCCAGGAAACGTTTCTGCTTCTCTGTATCAGTTTTGCCCGCTCTGATAAAATCCAGCTCATCTGCTTTTGCAATGTACTGAAGCTGCTCAACAAGAATATCTATATCTTTCATCGGCAGCGGGAATTCCGCAGCAAGGTTCTCAAAATCTGATTCCGTACTGTAATTGTAATTACTGCTGGCAGCAGTGATTTCTATGGTGTATTTCCCGTAACCAAAATCCTTTGAAGGAACCTGCATAAATACCTGGTTCTGGAATGCAATACCTGAGCTTATATCAATTGTTTCGTTTTTGGCAAATACTTCTTTTTTTTCAGGATCAAAAATCCGGCATTTTACATCTACCTTTTCATCGTCATTGTTCTTGTATACATAATAGAAAAGATAAAATGTATCTATTGCTGAAATATTCCTGCCTACATCGGGTGTAATAACCTTCTTTCCGGCATTTGAAGACAGCCTTGATACAATCATAACATCGCTGATGCTCAGCGGAGGGGTTGAATAATCCTCAACTGTGATCTTTTTTGATTTTTCCTGCTTGTTCTTAGTGCTCTGTTCATATATCGAAACAGCTACATCATATTCACCCGGCGGCAGAAAGATATTTCTTGTCAGTATCTGTGAGTTCTGTGATAGATATTCCTGTCCTGTTTCCTGCGTGCTTACTTCTTCTTTGCTTACGTTATTGTAAATAACGCTGCCTGCTTTATCCTTAACATCGATGTTAAGGTCGAACTTCGAGATATATGTATTCTTCTGTGTTTTTGATTTTTTGAACTCCATATTTTTAAGCGGAACTTCCACGTAAATATCCACGCGCGAGCGCGTGCCTTCAGGGGAGTAGAAATTAAGTACATCAAGGTTAAAAAGATCCGGCTTTGGTAAAAAATCCTGTGCTGTTAAACTAACACTGAGAAGGAGGGCTGTTAATATTGTATATAAAATTCTCATTTTGGTGTTATTTATGAGATTGTCTCGGTTTTCCGAAAATTAATACATTTTAAACGGAAATTCAAATGAAAAACCCGAAATTATTAATTCCGTAATTAATAACAATTTTTTGATTTTTCAGGTTCTGTATCTTTGACATATTATAATGGGTTTTGTGACTGATGTCATCCCTTTTAAGCCTTATTTTAATCACCATATCTGATCATGCTCGATCAATACTTTATATTAAAACTTAATATACTTATATCCCTGGTATTGCAGATCGGTAAGTCTTGGATATGCGCCAACATAAATTACAGAAACGCCCGGCAGCAGGTCATTTTCTGTCCATTTGTTCACTTCCATAGTAATTATGCACAGCTCAACGCTGACTCCCTGCCCGATAAGCTTTGCAACCTGGTCTTTGTTTGGATTTGGTTCATTGCTCCCGGTAGCTCTTTTATAAGCATCGTCATTCAGTAAAAATTTGCCGGCTGCGGAATGAACCACCACGCTTAATTTGTAATTTTCCTTCGGCACACCAAGAAATTCATACCGGCTGAACTGCATTTCAGGATACAGCAGACCTGCACCAATACCTTTTTCCATATTATCCGTCGATACTTCCCACACAACTTTTATATCAGTTGTATTGGATAACTTATCAATAACCGTATGCTGTGCAAATAAATTAAGTGAAAATAAAAAAAACAAAACCGGTAAAATTATTTTTATACTCATGCTGAAAATATTTAATTTTATAAAATAAATTCTTTGCGTTCTTAGCGTCTTGGCGGTTAAATTTTTTGATTTATACTCTGAATGACCTATTAAATTCCTCAGACATTAAACCTGAAATACACTACATCACCGTCCTTCACTTCATAATCCTTGCCTTCAACACGCATCAGACCTTTTTCCTTGACAGCGTGCTCGCTGCCGTGTGTTAACAGGTCGTTATATCCCATAATTTCTGCGCGGATAAAGCCATGTTCAAAATCGGTGTGAATAACACCCGCCGCCTGCGGCGCTTTGGTGCCTTTAGTGATTGTCCACGCGTGAACTTCCTTTTCACCCGCGGTAAAGAATGTCTGTAAACCCAATAAATGATATGCTGTATGTATCAGCTTATCAAGCCCGGCTTCGGCAATTCCAAGCTCCTGCAGAAATTCAGCCTTCTCATCAGCCTCAAGCCGCGAAAGTTCCGCTTCAATTTCAACAGAAAGCACGATTGCTTCCTCGCCTTCTTTGGCAGCTATATCCTCAACAATTTTTGAATATTCATTTCCGTTGATATTTTTGTCATCAACATTGGCAACATACAGAACATGCTTATCGGTCAGCAGGTTAAGGTCATGCAGATGTGCGTAGTCATCTGGCGAGTGGTTCTTTTTGTATTCATTTACATAATACTTTGCCAGCCTGCCTGACTCAAGATGTTTCTTAAGTTCCAGATAACTTGCATACTCATCTTTTATTTTTTTATCACCGCTTTTCAGCCCTTTTTCTGTTTTATGTATCCTGCCCTCAAGGGTTTCAAGGTCTTTAAGTATCAGCTCTGTTTCAATAATTTCAATATCCGCTTTCGGGTCAACCCTGTTGTTAACGTGAATCACGTTATCATTTTCAAAGCAGCGTACTATATGGATTATTGCATCCACTTCGCGGATATGCGAAAGGAACTGGTTACCAAGTCCTTCGCCCTTTGATGCGCCGGCAACAAGCCCGGCAATGTCAACAAACTCTATGACCGTTTTAACGGTCTTCTTAGGGTTGTAGAGCCTTACCAGCTCATCAACCCGTTTATCCGGCACAGTTACCACGCCGATATTCGGCTCTATAGTGCAGAACGGGTAATTAGCAGCCTCGGCTGCCTGTGATGAAGTCAAACAGTTGAACAATGTCGATTTCCCAACATTAGGCAAACCAACAATACCGCATTTTAATCCCATAATTTTCTTTTCTTAAATCCCCGCCTAGGAGGGGATCTATAATATATATTTTTATTGTAAAATTATTATTCAAAACCCGATCCCCGGGTACAGCAGCAGGTACAGTACATACATAACTGTGCAGCACACTACGGGAATTGTAAAATTATCATCAACAGGCAGGCTGGATGCATCTGCTGCTGTTGTAGCTATTACAGCTATTAATGTTATGATATACTCCTTAGCTGTGTAAAAATATTTAGGAGTAAGAAACATTATAATTATTCCCACAGCAAAAAATGTAACTGTGCCGACGTATGACCTGTTTGGCGCATACTGCTTTTTCCCGAAAAGCCGCCCAAGCAGGGCGGAAGTACTGTCTGCAAATGCCAGCATCAAAAGCCCGGTTACTGCTATAAGCTTAGGGAAAATCAGTATACACAATATTGCAGCAAATATTACCCACGATGCCCCGTTTATCCTGAAGCGTGTCCTGTCATACTCATGCTCTCTCAGCATGTGCCTGAAGTTCGTCAGGTAAAGGTCATATACGAAATTGCTTTTGTATTTAAAGAACTCAACAACAAGCATCAGCAGCAGGATACCTCCAAGTATTAAAAGAACAATATTTTTTTCTATGAACAGGTAACCAATTGGGATAGCAGATGATGCGTAATGTATCATCTTACGCATTACTTCCCCGCCTATCGGGGTTGAATTCCCGTTATTTATCTGTTCACCTGTTGTGATAATTTTACTCCTTAATTGTTCTGAAAAACTATACTGTAAAGATGACCCGCAGGATGTTTGAACAAATAAATCAAATTAAGCAAACATCCCTCAAAAACAAAAGCCTGCCTGTTTCATCCAGGCAGGCAGTATTTTATCTATCAGTACAAAATGTTAACCCCGCTTACTGATCCTTCTTTTCCTCAGCAGGCTTGCTTCCGTCATTGACCGGCGGAACGGGATTGCTTCCGTTAACTCCGTTAACGCTTCGCCGTTGGTCTTCATCTTTTCAAACGGTGGCAATGCCTCGCCGCGCATTACTTTATCTATTTCTTCGCTGTCAAGTATTTCCCTTTCAAGCAAAGCCGCAGAAAGCCTGTGCAGCAATTCCATGTTTTCCTTTAATATTGTTTCAGCCCTGTCCATTCCCCTGTTAACTATTTTCTTAACTTCATCATCTATCAGTATAGCGGTTTCTTCGCTGTAATCCCTGTGTTGGGAAATTTCCCTGCCAAGGAATATTTCCTCTTCCTTTTTGCCAAAGGTAAGCGGACCGAGCTTTTCGCTCATTCCCCATTCACAAACCATCTTGCGAGCAAGCGCTGTAGCGCGTTCAATATCATTGCCCGCACCGGTTGTAAGCTGGTTGAATACAATTTTTTCTGCAGCCCTTCCGCCCATTGCATAAGCAATCATCGCTTCAAGGTACTCTTTGCTGTACGTATGCTTCTCATCTATCGGCAGGTATGTTGTAACGCCCAGAGCTCTGCCTCTTGGTATAATTGTGACCTTATGCACCGGATCGCTTTCCGGTATCATCTTAGCTACAAGCACGTGTCCTATTTCATGATATGCAGTTGTTTTCTTTTCCTTTTCGGATATGATAAGGCTCTTGCGCTCCATACCCATCATAACCTTATCTTTGGCTTCCTCAAAATCTGCCATTGTAACCTTATCCTGGTTCTTGCGGGCAGCAAGAAGCGCAGCTTCGTTCACAAGGTTTGCAATATCAGCGCCTGAAAGTCCGGGGGTGCCTTTTGCAAGCACTTCAAGCGTTACAGTTTTATCGAGCGGAATGTTCCGCACGTGAACTTTAAATATACCCTCACGTCCTTTTACATCTGGCCTGTCAACAACTACCTGCCTGTCAAACCTTCCCGGGCGTAATAATGCCGGGTCAAGTACATCGGGCCTGTTGGTTGCTGCAATAATTATAACGCCTGCATTCTGTTCAAAGCCGTCCATTTCAACAAGCAGCTGATTTAATGTCTGCTCGCGCTCATCATGGCCGCCGCCGAGTCCCGCGCCGCGGTGTCTGCCGACAGCATCAATTTCATCTATAAAAATTATACACGGAGCATTTTTCTTTCCTTTTTCAAAAAGGTCGCGTACGCGTGATGCGCCAACACCTACGAACATCTCAACAAAATCAGCGCCGCTAATACTGAAGAACGGCACGCCGGCCTCGCCGGCTACTGCCCGTGCAAGCAGTGTTTTGCCTGTTCCCGGGGGACCGAGCAGCAGAACACCCTTCGGTATCTTGCCGCCAAGCCTCTGGAATTTTGAAGGCTCGCGTAAAAATTCAATTATTTCTTCAAGCTCGTATTTTGCTTCATCAGCGCCGGCAACATCCTTAAATGTTACCCGCAGCTGGTTTTCTGTAAGCATCTTAGCCTTAGATTTCCCGAAGGAGAATATCCCTTTGGAGCCGCCTGCCTGTCCCTGCATCCTGCGCATAATTATAATCCAGAACACTATGATAAGTATCCACGGCAGCGCGCCGATTAATGGACCAATCCAGCTTGTATCTTCCTTTTCAATGCGGAAGGCAATCTGTTTTTCATTCCACGTTTTAATAACTGCATCATCTATATTTGTATATGGAAGCAGCACCGAAAACTTATCAGCTGTAACCTGCCTCTGACCGACATTAAGCGGCTCAGGCTGTTTTAACACACCGTGAAACGTAAACGTATTGTCAAGCTTCTTTACTACTGCTTCTTTTATCTTATCTTCTGCAAGGAGCTTCTGGTACTGGTCAAAGCCGATTTCCACCTCGCCGCCATCACCTGATTTTGACCATATCATGATCAGGAAAAAGCCGAAAAGTATCGCGCTCCATCCAAGCACAACCTTGAACACCCTGTTCCAGTTAAATTCCTCGTTTCGCCTTCTTTTGGGAGGCTTTTGATTTGAACCGTTATTTGAAAAATCCTCAGGCATCTATAGTTTATAATTTACAATTGATAATTTATAGTTGATAATTTTTAATTTGTTAATCTGTTAATCTGTTAATCTGTTATTCATTCACCCATTTAACAAAATTGCGACTTCTTTTAAATTGCGGTACTTCTGCGCATAATCCAGACCGTAGCCGACTACGAACCTGTTCTCTATTTCAAATCCGACATACTTAATATTAAAGCTCAGGTTGCTCAGTCCCTTTTTCATCAGCAGGGCGCAGAACTCAAGCGAAGCCGGGTGGTGCTGAAGCACCAGGTCGCGGATATATTTCATTGAAAGACCTGAGTCAATGATATCTTCAACAATTATGATATCGCGTCCTTCTATCTGGCAGTTCAGGTCCTTAAGCAGCCTTACTTCACCGCTGGAGATCTTGCTGTCGCCATAGCTTGAAAGCTTCAGGAAGTCAATTTCGACATCCACTGTTACTTCCCTTACAAGATCGCTTATGAAAATGAACGAACCGTTAAGCACCCCAATGAAGATCGGCACTTTGCCGGCATAATCTTTGCTTATTCTGCGCGCAAGCGCTTTAACTCTTGCTGCTACTTTTTGAGACGAAATAAACGTCTTTAAATTCTTATTACCCTTAGCTTTTTTTACAGTCTTCTTCTTACCTGTGCTTTTTTTATTCATCAGCATACTGCCCTGCTGTTTAATAAACCTGCAAATAATTAATAATCAATCTTTAACCTGTATTATGTAACTTTAAATCTGTAATAGCAGTTTCAAAAATTGTAAAAAAAACTGATAAATATTAAATTATACCAATAACAAAAACCCCATCCTTATAAAAAATTTACGGATGGGGAAAATATTTATAGAAAATACAGCAATTAAGCCGCTGATTCTTCTGCCAGTGTTCTTTTGTTTCTTCTGATAGCCTTGGCTTTTTTCATGCGTTTTTTAATTGAAGGTTTTACAAAGAACCCTCTTTTGCGCACTTCTTTTAATACGCCTGCTTTTTCATACTTCTTTTTGAATCTTTTTAAGACCTTATCTATCGATTCGTTATCCTGAAGTGTTACTTTGATCAAATTAGATTTTCACCCCTTTTTATGTATTTTGATCGGTTTATTTTCGGTTTTAGCCTACAAATATAAGGATTTTAATAATTAAAAGCACTATTTAAAAATATATTCCAGGTATATGTCTGTGATTGTTTTCATTATCAATATCACTAACAATATGCCCTCTTTTTTTTGGGCATTTTTCGGAAGGGTTTTGGTAAAAACAGCTTATTTTTCGCATCCGGATTGTCTGAAAACATGTTATTGGTGATGACATTAGTAGTGACATAGGTTAAAAGGTTAAAAGGTTAAAAGGTTTATAAAGTTTAAAGGTTTAAGGTTATAAAGTTAAAAAGCCGAATAAGTGAATAAGTGAATATCCCGCAATTGGTCACACCGAGGCGTGATAAACCGGGACCAGCTCCGAAGGAGTCCCTTTGGGACAAAAAGCGCTGAGGTTGATTAGTTTAATGGCAGAATCGCACGTCCCCGTATCGCATTTGTTAAAAGAGCAGATAATCGTCGAGCGTATAAATACCGGTATTGTATAATTAACCTATGGTTACCTGCCCGGGCAGGTATTACATAGGGTTTTATTTGCCTCAGTCAGGCTTCCCTGAAACAAGCCCGTTTTGCAGTATGCATTTTGCATACTTTTGCAATATAATATATGATAATTGCATAGTCAAGACCTAAAAACAGAATACTGACACAAAGGCTCGAAGGAACAAAGATGCACAAAGTACGATTTTTTAATGCTTTTGATTTTAATCCCGTAGGGGTTTAATGTTTGTAACCCCGCCATTTATGGCGGGGTTAAAATGCCTCTCTCTCCCAAAAAGAGCCCCTTTAGGGGCGAAATAAAAAAAACCACGCAAAGCCACTAAGACGCAAAGTATGAATAAATAAAACTTTTGCTGCTAACCCCGCTTGACTGCCATGGCAGTTAGTGGTTATATGTTTGTAACCCTGCCCTTTAGGGCAGGGGCTGAAAGCCCACACAAAATAAAGAGCCCCGTAGGGCGAAATGTTAAAAAAGCAAAAGCCTTAAACACAGAGGACACAGAGTTAACGGAGGGATAGGAGTTTGTTGATGGTGAACCCAAAGGGACTAAAAACACCAACAACGGAGAAATTTTTTAATCCTATTGGTATTTTATACTTTTAATTTTTGTATTTTAATTCACCAACTTCTTTTTATTAAATAATATTTTATTCTTATTGTAAAATTTCATTAAGTTATAATGAAAAGAATTAAAGTTTACTTCATCTATTAAAATTTTCAACAATCTCAAATACGCCTTTTTTAGCTCTAGGATTTAATACTTGATATATTTTGTTTAAAAACCAATAATCCAAATTACTAACAAAATCTTTCCTCAAAATCTGTGTAAATAAAATCTTCTTAGCGGACGGACGCAATAATTTAAAATCAACCGACACTAATCTTTTCAGGACAGAGAACTCTTTAAATTTAACTCTACTTAGTTTATACTTCGAATATAGCTGAAAAGCTTTATTAATATTTTTTCTATTCTTTTTATCATCTAAATAATTGAAAATATCAAAAGCCCAATATTTTCTAAATGAAATAAGATTCTCAAATTCAATTACTTTAGAAGAATTAATGTCAAGTCCTATTTTAAACAATTCTTTTGAAGATTGAAACAATAATTTTAAGGCATCTTCTCTATTTAACGTAAAAAATATTTGGTCATCAGCATAACGTAAATATCTAGCATTATATCTCTTACATAACTTAAAAATAATTTTATCATACTCTTGCAGATAATAATTTGCTATTAAACGTGAAGTGTCGCCTATTTCATCCATGGGTATCCCAACATTTTTAGTTGAATAGCCTTCAAACTTCTTATTCCAATTTTTTAAAAAAAAGTATAAAAGTTCTACATAAACATATTTATTTTTTGGAATTATCAATTAATAACTTCCTATATAATAAATCTAGATTAATATTATTATAAAATTTAGCAATATCAAATTTCAAAAAAAATTTACTATTTTTAAGTAAACTGAATTTTAGTGCCTTTTTCTGAAAGTCTTTCCAATTTGCTTGCCACATAAATGGATTATAACTATTAAAAGATACGGAATTTTCGATATCAAAATACGTATCGTATAATTCCTCCTTGAGCCTAATTTTATTACCCATTCTCCAGCCACCGTATGTGCCAGGTATAACATTTTTTGATAATTCATCTTCGATCAATTTAGTGCAAAAATATAACAATAGATAATCTTTTAGCTGGAAAGTAGTGACTATTCTGGAAACATAGTTATGTTTATTGAATACTATATATTCTCTAGGAGGACTTGGCGCATATTTACAACTAATAATATCTTCATATAAATTTTCGATTTCATTTAAAAAAATCAATTTGACCAAACGGAATAAGACTTTCGTTGTATTTAGTCTTAAGTTTGCTAGGGAATAAACTAATGAACTCAGATTTACTTATCATTCTCCATTTCCCTGATAATTTTCATTGTTTCAACACTTACGGTTGTTACGCGTTTTAGCAAGTCAATGACCTGGTCTTTGTAGTCGGCGAAACGGTATGTGTTGAACTTTTCGGCAATTGTAGGATCAGAAGGTTTCTTTTCTTTATACTGGTCTAATATCCATTCCAAAGCTGAGTCGGT
>LLZO01000019.1 GCA_001567545.1 Candidatus Tepidiaquacellales bacterium OLB5 | reverse complement strand
GCTCGCCTTTTGTATTTGTCTGCTCTACCCTTACGCCAAGCTTATACGAAAAATCTTTTATTGAGCTTGAAAATGAACCATACACTGCATTTATGAATTCTGTCAGCTTAAAATGATTCTGTGTAGCAGTATTGGTCACAAAATTGTTAATTGAATAATCAAGTGTATCAGAATTGAACTCATTATCGTTGCTTCTGTACGTTCCTTTATACCCTGCCTCCAGCTTGCTAACCTGGTTCAGCGGATGGGTATAATCGGTCTGAACATTGAGGTTATAGTTTTTAATATTGGTTGAATCCCGCTGGTCAAGCGGAGTATTGTTAAGCGGGGCTGAAAGAGAGTCATAATCCTGCTTAAAGAGCCTCATGTTAAATTCATTCCTGTTGCGGGAAAATGTTACATCACCGCTCCACTCCCTGCCTGCATCATTTAACTTGTTTGTAAAATAAATACTGCCTGTCAGATTTTCCCATAGCCCGTTCCTGTCGCCGGCCTGGGTATAAAAGCTTGTCATGCTGCCAATCGAGTTCAGGTTCTGCGCAGTACCGTTATCTGAATTATACCACTTTCCTGTTCCAAGGCTACCTTCAAAACCTATTATTTTGCCGGCTGAAAGCTCATACTCAAGGCCGGTTTGTCCCCATATCCAGTAACCGTGGTTCCTTCCGTTGCCGCTGCTTAACAATGATGAAGGCGTTGTAAAATAATTTGTAGTACTTTTATAGCTGTTGGTATTGTTCCATGTGCCTGAATATAAATTTCCGAAAAAGCTAGTCTGTTTCTTTTTGAGGCTGATATCGAGTCCGCCCCAGCCGGATATCCTGTCTGAATAATTACCGCCGCCGTTTAAGCTTCCCTGGAAACCGAGGTTTTTATTTTTTTTCATTACTATGTTTATAAGCCCGGTAACTCCTTCGGCTTCGTATTTTGCGGGTGGATTTGTAATAAGCTCAACCCGTTCGATCGCATCAGCCGGAATCTGTTTTAAGCTTGCATATCGCGAAGGCTTATCATCAACCAGTATTT
>LLZO01000018.1 GCA_001567545.1 Candidatus Tepidiaquacellales bacterium OLB5 | reverse complement strand
ATTCTTGACCCCATGCTGGCAACTGGCGGCAGTATGTGCAGCGCCATAGATGAAGCCAAAAAAACAGGTGCCGGAAAAATTGTAGCAGCCTGCCTTGTTGCAGCCCCTGAGGGAATAAAGGAAGTGCAAAAGTATCACAAAGATATTAAGATATTCACCTGCGCAGTTGATAAAAAGCTGAATAATATCGGCTACATTGTACCCGGACTCGGCGATGCCGGCGACAGGCTATTTGGAACAATATGAGAAATATCCCTGCAATTTTGAACTAATTTCATTAAAAATTACGAATTACGAATTAGGAATTAAGAATTATCTGTTTAATAACTTAATTTTATTATATATATGAAAAATAATAACGTAATTCAGGATAAAACATTTAAATTTGCTGAAAGAATTGTAAACTTATATAAACATGTAATTGTTAAGGAAAAAGAGTATGTTCTTTCTAAACAGGTTTTAAGAAGCGGTACTTCAATTGGAGCTAATATTGAAGAAGCTATCGGAGGAACTTCTAAAAAAGATTTCCAGAATAAATTGTCTATAGCATATAAAGAAGCCAGAGAAACAAGGTATTGGCTTAAACTTTTATACAGTGGTAAATTTATTAATTTAAAAATTTTTAATTCATTTATTAACGATATTGACGAAATTTGCAGGATATTAGGAACTATCATTAAAACACTTAAACTAAAGAATTAAAAAATTCCTAATTCCTAATTTCTAATTCCTAATTCCTAATTCCTAATTCCTAATTGATTTGCTAAGCACACTATACAAAAAAAAGCTCGATGACCTGCTGGCTATTTGCCGGCGGAACCTGGGTGATTTCAACGAAAAGCTGATATCTGATGCATTTAAATTCAGCCTGAATGCCCATAAGCAGGATAAACGCGCATCCGGCGAGCCTTTTATTGTCCACCCCTACGAAGTTGCTACCATTGTTGCTAATGAGATTCCCCTTGATGATACCACAGTAGCCGCAGCTTTGCTGCATGATGTTGTTGAAGATACCAAGTTCACATACGAAGATGTTAAAGCGGAATTCGGCGAAACTATAGCAGATATAGTTGACGGCGCTACTAAAATTGAGGGAATGTTTGAAAATTATGAAGCAAAGCAGGTGGAAAATTACCGCAAAATGCTTCTTTCAATGTCAAACGATATCCGCGTTATCCTTGTAAAATTCGCAGACCGCCTTCATAATATGAAAACGCTTGAATACCTCAATCCGGAGCGGCAGGTAAGAATGTCCAGGGAAACCATGGAAATTTATGCGCCTCTGGCGCACAGGCTTGGATTAAGCCGTGTTAAAATAGAGTTCGAAGACCTTGCATTCAAATACCTTGACCGCCAGTTCTACAAGGAAATATCAAAAAAGGTAATAGCCAAAAAACGCGAACGCGAAAATTATATAAAGAAGTTCATACAGCCTATCAAAGCCGAGCTTGATAAGGAAGGCTTTAAATACGAAATAAGCGGCAGGGCAAAGCATCTATACAGCATTGCAAAAAAAATGATATCACGCGGTAAATCATTTGAAGAAATTTACGATCTTTTTGCTGTGCGGATTATACTTGATACAAAAGACCGCAATGACTGCTTCACAGCATACGGCATTGCTTCGGAAATTTATATTCCCGTGCCGGAAAGGTTTAAGGATTATATTTCGCTGCCCAAGCAGAACGGCTACCAGTCAATTCACACAACGCTCATTGGACCTGAAGGCAAAATGGTTGAAATACAGATCCGTACCCGCGATATGCATGAAGTTGCGGAAAAAGGCGTTGCTGCACACTGGAAGTATAAGGAAAATATCATCACCAACGATAACCAGATGGAAGACTGGATAAGCTGGATTCGCGAGCTTTTTGATTCCACTTCCAAAGAATCCACCCCGAAGCAGATAATGGAGGGGTTGAAATTAAATCTTTACCAGGATGAAATTTATGTATTTACTCCAAAAGGCGATCTTAAAATACTCCCTGTAAATTCTACCCCGGTTGATTTTGCATTTGATATACACAGTGAAGTTGGCTATAAATGCATCGGCGCAAAAGTTAACGGTAAAATTGTTCCGCTGGACTCAAAGCTTAAAAGCGGCGACCAGGTTGAAGTGATTACTTCAAAAATAAAAAAACCGCACCAGGACTGGGAAAAGTTTGTTGTTACACATAAAGCAAAATCGGATATTCATAAATACTTCAACAACGAGCGCAGGCTGAAAATTGAAGAAGGCAGGGAAATGTGGAACAAGAAGCTGAAGAAAATGAAGCTTTCGCTGAATGAAGATGAAATGATAAAGCTGCTGGCTAGGCTGAAATTTGAAAGTGTTCAGCATATGTATTTAAGCCTGGCAGAAGACAGGCTTTCAGCTGATGAGCTTTATGAGATAGTTAAGGACAGGAACAGGCTGCTGAGCGGAGAAATTGAATCGCCCTGGGTAAAACCGGTTGAAAAAGCTTTTTCAGTTAAGGTTAAGGAAAATGAAATGACGCTGTTTGAAAATTATATCAAAACAGCGCGGTCATCAAAAAATAAAATTATTGCCGGCGGTGATGTAAAAGACCTGATGTTCAGCTATGCTAACTGCTGCAACCCTATTCCCGGTGAAGATATAATCGGATTTATATCAAAGACCGAAGGAATAAAGATACATAAAAAGTCCTGTAAGAATCTTTCGAACTTATTTTTAAGCGATCCGCAGAGAATTATTGATGTGCAGTGGCCGGAACAGGTTGAAGATGAATTTTTTGTTGGTATCAGGATAAGCGGAGAAGACCGCCCCGGTATGCTTAATGAAATTACCAATGTAATTTCAGGGCACAGCAATACAAATATCAAAAGTGTAAGTATCGCATCAAAAGGCTCATTGTTTGACGGCACAGTTATTCTTATGGTCAGAAACATTACACATCTTAACGAGCTTATCGATAAGCTTCGCCGTATAGAAGGTGTATTTGAAGTAAAAACGTTTCGAAGAGTAAAAATTCAATAAACCCCAATCTATACTTTATAGTTTAACAATTATAAAGAAAAATCTTTATTTGTATGTTTTATCAGAGCTTTGTCTCCCCTCAGATGAAAGTAGGGTTTGAAAAATAAATTCTTTTTTAAAGTTATTATGGCAGGGTAATATATTACTTTTATCATAACTCATATCTATATTTATTAATATATTTGCGGATATTCAATACATTCTAATTCAAAATGAAGACAAAAATTATATTATTTTTAATTATTTCTATTGCTGTATTTTCATTTTCGTGGCTCGTGACTGCTGAAAAAGCAGATTCGATATATTCCAATTCTGATACACTGATTTACCCGCAGGAAAAACATTTTAAAAACATGAAAATGCTTACCAACGGTGGAGAAAACGCAGAAGCTTATTTTTCTTTTGACGGCACTAAAATTATTTTCCAGTCAACCGGCGAGTATGAATGCGACCAGATTTTTATTATGAACCCGGACGGTACCGATAAACATCTTGTTAGCACAGGAAAAGGCAGAACTACATGTTCATACTTCTATCCCGATGGTAAGAGTATTTTGTACGCCTCCACTCATTTAGGGGGTGATATGTGTCCTCAAAAACCTGATCATTCAAAAGGATATGTATGGGCTTTATATGATGATTATGATATTTTTAAAGCTGATCTTGACGGTAAAAACCTGGTTAAGTTAACAGATGTTAAAGGATATGATGCAGAAGCAACAATTTCCCCCAAAGGTGATAAAATCATTTTTACATCAACAAGGAACGGCGATATTGACCTGTATTCAATGAATCTGGACGGAAGCGATGTAAAACAGCTTACAGATATTGCAGGTTATGACGGAGGTGCGTATTATTCATATGACGGCAGTATGATAGTATTCCGCGCTTCGCGCTTTGATGACCCCGCTAAGCTTAAAGAATACCAGGACCTGCTTGCTGAGGGACTGATAAGACCTGGCAAGCTGGAAATTTATGTTATGAATGCTGACGGTTCAAACATCCGCCAGGTTACAAATAACGGTGCAGCAAACTTTGGTCCGTACTTCTTCCCGGATGGGAAACGCATAATTTACTGTTCCAATCAGGATGACCCCAAAGGCAGGAATTTTGACCTGTATATGATAAATGTTGACGGAACGGGTAATGAAAGAATAACATATAATGATACGTTCGACGGATTCCCTATGTTTTCGCTTCACGATGGCGGAAAGAAATTTGTATTCTGCTCTAACCGCTTTAATGCAAAACAGGGCGAAACCAACGTGTTTATCTGCGACTGGATTGATTGATAAGTAAAAATTACGAATTAGGAATTACGAATTAACATATTTCGGAGTGCATTGACTGTGTCAATGCTGCATTTTAGTTTCACCAGAGTCAATTCGCAGAAGGATTCTGCTTATTTTATAAGAAATTATAGCATATCATTAAATATACCATGAACTACAAAATAAAATTTCTGCTTTCAGTTCTGCTGCTGGTTGTATTTGCAGCTTTTTCTCCATCTGATAAATCACCAAAAATTACTTCCGGTGAAATCACAGCTCACATAAAATACCTCGCAAGCGATGAGCTTGCAGGACGCTTTCCCGGTACTGATGGCGACAGGCTTACTGTGGATTATATAATAAATGAATTTGAGGATTATGATATAACACCGGCAGGTGAAAACGGCTACCTGCAGCCATTTGATTACATCAGCGAAATTAAGCTCGGAAAAGATAATTCACTTTCCATCGGAAACGGCGAGCTTATCAGCAGGGCGGGAGAAAATTTCACACCTGTATATCTGTCATCAAACGGAACAGCGCAGGGCAATATTGTTTTTGTTGGCTATGGTATAAATGCACCGGAGCTTAATTACAATGATTATGCCGGTATTGATCTTAAAGGCAAAATTGCGCTGATGCTGATGTTCTCACCTGGATATAACAATCCCCATGATAACCCGTTCAGCAAGTATGAAAGGCTGCGCATTAAATGCGCTGCTGCTAAAGAGCAGGGCGCTGCAGGTATAATTGTTATCAAAGGTCCTGAAAGCGGTGAAGATGAGCTTATTAAACTAAGGATGGCCGGACCGGGAGAGAATGTTGATATTCCGGTTGTAAATGTAAAACGCAGTTACACTGATTACATTTTTACAAATTCCAAAGGTAAATTACTTTCTGAAATCCAGAAATCGATTGACAGCTTAAGAATACCGCAGTCATTTGAGTACGGCGGGGGAATGGCTCAGCTAAAAACAGACCTGGTAAGAATAAAGGCGCTGACCAATAATGTAATTGGGATGATCGAAGGAAATGACAAAACATTAAAGAATGAATATATACTTATCGGCGCACATATGGACCACCTTGGTGACGGATTAAAATACGGCTCGCTGCATGACAGCCATGTTGCTGAAATTCACAACGGCGCAGATGATAATGCCTCCGGCATTGCAGGAGTGCTTGAGCTGGCACAGTATTTTTCTGAAAACAAAAAGAACCTGAAACGCAGTATTATTTTTATGACATTCAGCGGAGAAGAAGCGGGACTTATAGGTTCAGGTTACTTCACCAAAAGCGAACTGATGAAGAAATATAATATAGTATCTATGATAAACCTGGATATGATAGGCAGACTAACAGATAATAAGCTTACTATAGGCGGAACGGGGACATCCTCAATCTGGCAGGGACTTCTTGACTCTCTGAACAGATCATTTAATTTTACTGCAGCTTACAACAAAGATGGTTATGGACCAAGCGACCATGCAAGCTTTTACGGCAAGGATATTCCCGTGCTGTTCTTTTTTACAGGCCTGCATAAGGATTACCATAAACCAAGCGATGACTGGCAGCACATTAATGCCGCTGGGCAGGCAAAAGTGCTTGAAATGATAGTTGGTATTGTTAATTATGTGAACTCATTAAACACAAAACCTGATTTTATTAAGGTAACCGAAGAGAAAAAAGAAACTACTATGGGTTTCCGTGTAACACTTGGTGTTATTCCGGATTACAGCAGTACAAAAGAAGGCCTGGAAATAACCGGAGTTAAAGCAGGCGGCATTGCTGAAAAAGCCGGTCTGCAGGGCGGAGATGTAATTACTAAGCTTGGACAGTACGAAATTAAAAATATTTACGATTATACAGATGCATTGACAAAATTCAAGCCAGGTGAAGAAACTGAAGTAACATATATCCGCGGAACTGAAAAAACAACCGTTAGGATTACTTTTAATAAATAAAAAATAATTTTGGATTGCATTGACTGTGTCGATGTGTTTATAAGGAACGCCATCAAGCGTTCCTTTTTATTTTGTCACCCTGAACTTGTTTCAGGGTCTTTTAAAATATTTGTTAATTTTGGAGTAAGCAAGCAGATGCTGAAACAAGTTCAGCATGACAATTTTCAATAAAAAAAGGGGCTTCATAGCCCCTTAAGTCTTTTTTTATTTTTTTGCCTTCTGCCTTTTTACTTTTGCCTTATTTAAGAATCTTTATCCCTGTTGCAAGTATTCTGTACATTTTCTGCGGACCTTTAACTAAATTCGGGTCAGTTCCTGCTTCCTCTGCAAAATGTTTTGCCTGCTCTTCAGTAATTTCTTTAATGCTGAAAACGCCTTCAACAACTGCAACTTTCCCAGTTATATCCATTTCCTTTGGCATAATGAATTTATGCAAAGTTAATGCACGTATATTATTTGTACCGTCGCTTAAAACTGTCCAGCAGCCGCCTGTGCGGCAAAGTTCGCTCATATTGCCTTTTAATACTACTGTTTTACCAACATAAGCAGAAGTATCATTATATATATCAGCAACACCCAGTACTTTCAGGTCGGAATTTATGTCAGCGCCGTAAAGAATACCGTCGGCTAGTTCTTTTGCTTCGACTTTTTCTCCCTCTTTTTTCATATCATCATTTTGCGAAAGTGCAGTGAATGAAAATAAAAATATTATAACCGGTAAAAATTTAATGTATTTCATATATAAATTTATTAATTAAGTGTAATTTTCAAAAATAATGATTAATCTTTATGTTTGGAATGTAAAAAATACTCTCAATCTTTAATTTATTATGCATAAAAGATATTTATCAACGAATGATTATTAAAAAACCCGCTTTTTAAGCGGGTTTAATGTGATGCAATTAATATAAATTCCCTAATAAAAATTATATGCCCTCTCTTTCGGGGAGGGATGGGTGGGGTCTTATTCAACTGTAACGCTCTTTGCAAGATTCCTCGGCTGATCAACATTACAGCCGCGCAGCACTGCAAGGTGGTATGCAAGCATCTGCAGCGGAATTGTCGTAAGTATCGGAGAAAGCATTTCCATTGTATGCGGTATCTTAATAACGTAGTCGCTGAATTCCTCTATATGACCGTCTGATTCAAGATCGGTAATAGTTATCACCACACCTTTTCTTGCTTTAACTTCCCGGATATTTGAAATAACCTTTTCGTATGTTGAATCTTTCGGAGCAATCACAATAACCGGCATATTCTGGTCAATTAATGCAATCGGACCGTGTTTCATTTCCGCAGCAGGGTAGCCTTCTGCGTGAATATATGATATTTCCTTAAGCTTCAGCGCGCCTTCAAGCGCAACGGGAAAGTTATAACCCCTGCCTAAATAAAGCATATGCTGGCAGAACTTGAATATTTTTGCTATTTCAAGTATCTGGTCGTTTAGCTTTAATATTTCATTTATCTTTTCGGGTATCTGAAGAAGCTCATCTGTGATATTTTTAATTTCAATGTGAGGCAGTGAATTCCTGTACTGCGCAATCATTAATGAAATTAGCGCAAGCCCGGTTAGCTGTGATGTAAACGCTTTTGTCGATGCCACACCAATTTCAGGTCCGGCGTGTGTGTAAACACCTGCATGAGTTTCCCTTGCAATAGTGCTTCCAACTACGTTCACAATCCCGTAAACATCTGCGCCGCGGGATTTAGCTTCCTTAAGTGCAGCAAGTGTATCAGCGGTTTCACCGCTCTGGCTGATAACGAACATTATGTCATTGGGATAAATTACCGGGTTTCTATACCTGAACTCCGATGCATATTCAACCTCTACGGGAATTTTACACATCTGCTCTATCATGTATTCGCCGATAAGTCCGGCATGCCAAGCCGTGCCGCAGGCAGAAATAATTATCCTTGGTGCAAATTTAAGCTTATCGGTAACGTTCATTAATCCGCCCAGCTTAACAAGGCCGGTATCTTTAATGATACGTCCGCGCATTGTATTGGTAATAGAATCAGGCTGCTCATTGATCTCCTTGAGCATAAAATGCTCATATCCGCCTTTTTCAATTTCCTCGAGGTCAAATGTAATTTCTTCCAGCTCACGCTCAATTTTTTCATCGTGAATGGTTTTTATCTCAAACTTATCGCGGTTGCAGATAACCATCTCTCCGTCCATCAAATATAACACCTGGCGTGTGTGGGGAATAATAGCAGTTGCATCCGATGCAATAATATATTCTCCATCGCCAACACCAAGAACAAGGGGTGAACCTCTGCGGGCAGCGATAATTTTATCCGGTTCAAACTTCGAAAGTACGCACATTCCGTAAGTACCGTCAACTTCAGCAAGCGCCAAGCGGACTGCTGTTTCAAAATCCATTACATTTTTATAATGAGAGCGTATCAGGTGTACAAGACACTCTGTATCAGTATCAGTCATAAACTGGTAGCCTTCGCGCTCCAGCCTGGTTTTTAATACGCTGTAGTTTTCGATTATACCGTTATGTATAACAACAATTTCATTGTTTGCATCAAAAATAGGGTGAGCGTTTTTATTATTCGGTTCACCATGAGTAGCCCATCGTGTATGTCCGAACCCTATATTTGCATTGGCATCGTAACCATTGGTACCAAGCAGGTTTTCCAGGTCTGAAACTTTGCCGGCTGTTTTTCTGACAGCAATATCATTATCATACATCAGGGCAACGCCGGCTGAATCATACCCGCGGTATTCCAGTTTCTTTAAACCGCTGATTATAATTGGAAGTGCCTGTTTATTACCGAGATATGCAACTATTCCACACATTTTATCTTATTAAATTTAAAAAATTTTCAATATTTATAAGTAAACATAGTATAAATGGTATAGCTATTCAATACCTGTTTGACGTTATCAAATTATTGAATTCCGATGAAATTTGAGCAATATTTTGCCCAATCGATTACAGGAGAAATAAAAATAGAAACAAAAATGCTGTAAAATAAAAGAATTAACAATATAAAATGGCGGTACGTTCCTTTTTTATTATCCCGGACTGTTGAAGCTGATGAGAAAATTAATGCTGTTAATTTGTATATAAAATAAATAAATACCAGCGATGAAATAATTGAAACAGGCGGCAGCCAGCTTATTTCATTTATACCGGGCTGAGAAAAAAACATTAGTCTTAAATTAAATCCGGCAGTTAGAGGGAATCCGGCAGAAGATGCTAGAAAATAAACAAAAGAAATAAAAATTAACTTATCATGTTTGCCAAGTCCTTTAAGGTCTGAAGTTTTAACAGCATTATGGTTTTCAGCTATAACTTTTAAGCAGTAAATTATTCCTGCAGAGTTTACCGCAAACACCGTTAAACCAGTGATAAATGCAGCAACCCCGTTAAGTGTTCCTGATATTAAGGCAATAAATAAAAATCCTGTTTGGGATATTATGATGAATGAAAATATTTTTTTAAGATCATATGTCCATAACAGAACAAAATTACCGGCAATAACAGAACAGCATGAAACAATTATAATAAGCAGCTTCCAGTTCACTTCCGGCTGGAAATTTATTTCCCCCGGAATCATTAAAAAATTATTCAGGTCATGAAGCACAGTAAAAATGAACCTAGCAGCAGAAAATAAAACCGCAGCCGAAATAATAACAGTAAAATGGAATACTGCCGATAGATCAGTTTTTCCGGCAATTGCGGGAGATATAATGTTAACCGGAACTGAAAGTGTAAAGAAAAATATCCCTGTAAATATCAAAACAATTGCCAGATTTAATACCAGAGAATTCACCGGATCAAATGACAGCGAATATGCAATATCGGTGAAATTTGTTTTGCCTGTTAATCCATATAATAAAGTAAAACCGTACAGCATGACCCCCGAAAAAATACTGCCGGTTACATAGTATTTCTTAACCGGTTTGATGAAATTGTGTATAAGCAGATAAAATGGGATCAGAATAACCTGTACAGCAAAGAAAAAAATAAAAATATTTGATACACCGGTCATCATTAATACACCTGTAAATGAGACTAGCTGCAGAACCAATTTATTTGGAGAAGTTTTGCTGCTGTTTAAAACGGCTGCTGAAAACAGTATAGCTGAGCTTAATATTACTTTTGCGCCGTATGAATAATGGTCAGCTGAAAATGCACCGCTGAATAGCTGCTGCGGAAAAAAATATGCCTGTGAAAGTGAAAAAATAAGCGATAACGCAGTACCGGAAAGGAAAATTTGATAAGAATACCTGTTTACCTTTTCGCCTGAATTTAAAATGTTTAATATTATAGCTGATGCAGCAAGGGCAATTTCAGGAAGAAAATAAAAAAATATATTGAATGTTTCCGGGTTCAATAATTTATTTCTTTTAATTTGTGTAGATAATCCGGAAATCCGAATTTCCGAAGCCCTGCTTCCATAAAGGTTTTGATTAATTTATTTTGTACCGCCAAACGGACTCGAACCGTTACGAAGTTGCCTTCACTAGATTTTGAGTCTAGCGCGTCTACCAATTCCGCCATGGCGGCAGGTACAAAAATTATTGTAAATATATAAATTCTATATATTTAAAATCACTTAAGAATGAAAACAAATTTAGTGAAATTATAAAACAGTTAAAATGATATAAAAAGCCACAATAATAACAGTAGCCATGGTTAAAACAACAGGGACATTATCAGTAAAAATCTTCCGGATAATCAGGGATAAAATATTTACCGGTCCGGTTAGAAGGGGTGATAACTTATCTGTAAAGAAATTTTCAGCTTTTCGCAAAAAAACACCTGCGCTTATTTCTGAATTCACAAACTTCTCAAAATATCTAAAAATAAGCTGAAAAGAATTTTTAACTTTATTGAATACTGCATGCGCAGTCAGCTTGTTTAAAATATATTTATCTGTAAGATTTCTGAAACTTGCAGATAATAAATAAATAGTAATTATAAACAGGAAAAAATAAATTATTGCTGAAATAATTAAATAAATGTTTGAATTTATCAGTTCAGTCATCAGAAATATTTAACCCCGTGTAAAGTATATTTTGTTTTTTTCTGCGGTAACCTAAAATTATTATGCCGGTTAACATAACCAGGAATGTAAAAAATAAAGTTAACAAAATTAAGATCTGTCCTTCGGGATTAAATCCCCAAAATCCCGAAAATGCAGCAATATTGATTATTGATGCTGAAAAAACCAACACTACGCCGGTGATTAATTTATAGACACTCCTGGCAGAAATTACTGTAATCAGGCCAAGTCCAAGAACTGCTGCAGATACAAATATGTAGTAATGAATTCCCATTATCCGAATTTAATGTTCTGCTCTTCCGGGAACAAATAATTTTATTGCTGTTGAAATAATAACAGAAGCCAGCAATGCAGCAGCTATTAAAACCGGAAGATAAACGCTGAATACAGATGAAAAATTGTTTGTCAGGTAATCAATATTAAAGTTCTGCCATTTTGCTGTTCCCGGCAAGCCTGCTGCCAGGGCTGTAAACATACTGACAGTTAATACTGAAGCGATATTTAATTTACTTTCTGCATTTGATTCAGACGGTATTTTTAGCATAAAGTTCCGGCTGAAAATGATTAGAATTGAAGCAATTAATATCATCAAAGACAATACAAATGAAATGAACCCGAAATTTAAGAGTAAAAAATACCCCGCATAACCGGTCATTAAAATAGAACAATTAACAAACAGCTTATAACTGCTTCCTGAAAAAGCAATCAGAAAGAGCGCAGTTATAATAAAAAAGTGAAAATATAAAATAAACTTTCGTACAAGATAGTTTTTATTTTTGCAGGTTAAGTTCTTTTAATACATAATAAACAGGCTTTAAAATTGGCGGATTAGTACGGTTTGCTCCCCATTTTACGATCCCGGTACCTTTTTTAAACCACATTTCAAATGAAAATGTAAATCCATCGGTCATATATACATATTTGCAACCGCTGTAATTACCTTCTTCTGATTTAATTTCTCCGGAAAAATCACTTATGCTGCATTTATATATTCCGAATGACCACCGGTATCCGGAATTAAAATTATCTTCTGAGGGGATAAATACCCCTGAAGTACCATTGTAATCATTTACAGATATATCTCCGCTGCTGTTTATACTCAATGTCCTTTCAGTATTATCGGCAGTCATAAATGGGAACGAAGATAAGTTTAATTTAAATCCATCAGTATCTTTTAACAGGTCTTTTACCTCTACTGTAAATAAAACTGTTTTTTCACGCGGTGCTTCATTAATATAAACCCATTTGCTGCCTGTTGCAGCAGGGAAGTACGGGATAAGCTCGGCAATTGTATTGGACTTATCTTTATTCCCGCTGCTGTTGCTGCAGCTGAATGCAGTAAATAAAGAACATAAAACCATCAGTAATGCTGTTTTATTCATTTTTTATTTTTCTTAGCAGTTGTACCCCTGCTTTTTGGAGTTTTTACAGTTGTTTTTTTGCCGGGATGTTTTTTTACAGATGATCTGCTGCCGGTTTTCTTTTGCTGTGTTTTTGGCTGTATATTCTCTGCAACAGTTACCTCTGCTGAACTTAATTTTTCTTCAGTTTCAGGAATTATATTCTTATCCTGTTTTTTATCAGCTGATAATATTTCTTCAATAACCTTATCAGTCATCAGCTCTGATTCTGTAATCTTTACATCATTTTTTTCATTGATTGAACTGCTTTCAATATTGCTCAGAACCTGTTCCATCGGTGAAATTTCCGTGATTTTCTCAAATGGTTTTTCAAGTTCTGCCCCTGTAACATTCATTTCATCCGTTTCTTCATTTATAATTCCAAAAGAGCGTTTATCGGGCAGTGTATCAATTTTTTCTTCGAATATAGGGATTGATACCGGGGTATCCTTGATTGGAACACTTTTCCGGTGTAATTTCCTGATTGATTCATAAATTATCAATATCACCGGTGAAACCAGAATAAAAAAAACTGATGCTATTAATATAGAAGAGCTCCATTGAAAATCAGACTGGAATTTCAGGAAATTATAATGTACCGCAGCTTTTAATGATATAAAGGAAATGAATAATATTACAGCAAATACTGCAATATAAACCTGTTTGCGTGTAAGCCATTTTTTAAAATTTATATACGAAAACAGTATTACAATAATTGCAACTAAAATAATCAGAAGTACCGGAATTATATTTTGCAGCTGCATTTATTGTAAATTACATAAAAAAGTTTAAAAATATAAGATATTCAAATGTTTAGCCATAAAAAATCCCGCATTTAGCGGGATTTTTACAAGCAAAATTGAAATTCAAAATTATGCCGGCTGAAGCTGTGCATCAAGCTTTTGAGCAAGAGCCTGTTTTGGTACAGCACCTATTATCTGGTCAACAACTTTACCGTCCCTGAATATAAGCAATGTCGGAATGCTTCTGATCCCGTATGTCATGGATATATTCGGGTTGCTGTCAACATCAACCTTGCCGATCTTTGCTTTGCCCTGGTATTCACCTGCAAGCTCTTCTACGAACGGGGCAATCATTTTACACGGACCGCACCATACAGCCCAGAAATCTACCAATACCGGAACATCTGATTTTAAAACTTCAGCATCAAAATTAGCGTCTGTGAATTCAATTGGATGCATTTTCTCTCCTTAAATATATATGTATAAATGTTAATTAATCTTCTTAAAAGTAAGTTACTGCAATATAATATTATCTTTCCCGAAAATCTCGGTTAAAACTTTTTCAGTGTATTTATCAAAATGTATTTTTACATTTTCAAGTTCCATACGGCTTTCTTTACTTCCGTTTTTTAGGTAAATTACCACTGCAGATTCGCCGTCATTACCATGCAGCAGGCTCTTGATTTCGTATAGTTTAGATGGTTCAAACTCTTTGCTGTTAATCTTAATTATCACTTTTTGCGGATTTTTATCATTTGAAGCGGTTTTTACCAGCGGTTTTATTTCATCAGCTATCAGCTTAACACTGTTCGCATTTTCTTCAGCTTTACCTATCACAGTTACTATATTATCATCAACCAGTATATCGCGGAATTGTTCATATGTTTTAGGAAAGACCACGCATTCGCCCTGCCCGGTAAAATCTTCCAGTGTAAAAACAGCAAACCTGTTTCCTTTTTTGCTCATCTTTACCTTCATATCTGTAATTATACCGCACATCCGTACTCTTTGCAGCTTGCTGAAATCTATCTCTTCAGTATCAGTATCCTGTATATCGCTGAATTTAAAGGGATTAAGCCTGTTTATTTCATTTTCATAATCGCTGAGCGGGTGCGCGCTTACATATAAGCCCAACACAGATTTTTCCAGCGAAAGCTTTTCCCTGTCGCTCCAGTCCCTGTAATTCTCACCAAGCTTTGAAAAGATTACATCTTTAACCTGGTGCTTTTTCCCTGAATCAAACAGGCTGGATTGACCCTTGCTTTCAGCTTTTTTGGTGCTGTAGCGGTGGACGGCAGCTTCGTAGTTATCATAGAATTTTTTCCTGTTCTTATCAAAACAATCAAAAGCCCCGGCATATATCAGCGCTTCAAGAGTTTTTTTATTAACTACCTTTCCGTCAACCCTTGAAATAAAATCAACAAAATTTTCGAATTTTCCGTGTTTATCTCTTTCTTTTACAATATTTTCAACTGCTGTTCTGCCTACATTTTTAATTGCCGAAAGTCCAAATAAAATTCGGTTTTCTGTGTTTGTATCAATTGCAAATGAAGGAAAACATTCGTTAATATCAGGCAGGCTTAATGATATTTTCATTCTTTTGCATTCATTTATCAGCAGGACCATTTCGTCTGTATCTTCATAACGGCAGTTCAGCTGCGCTGTCATGAATTCAAGAGGGTAATGAGTTTTTAAATAAGCTGTATAATATGCCAGAACTGAATATGCTACACTGTGTGATTTATTGAAACCGTAATCAGCAAACTTTAAAATTAACTTAAATATTTCCTTTGCAATCTTTTTATTGTAGCCTTTTTCAGCTGCTCCTTTTACAAATTCTTCTTCCTGCTCGCGCATAAGCTTTTCATCTTTTTTGCCCATAGCTCGGCGTACAAGATCCGCTTTGGCAAGTGAGTAACCCGCAATTACCCTTACAAGCTGCATAACCTGCTCCTGGTAAACTATAATTCCGTATGTTTCCTTTAGAACCTGTTCCATATCAGGATGCAGATAAGAAACTTCTTTTTTACCATGTTTTCTTTCGATGAACTCAGGGATAAGGTCCATCGGTCCCGGTCTGTAAAGCGCATTCATAGCGGCAAGGTCATTAATATCCTTTGGTTTAAGCTTGGCAAGGTATTCCCGCATCTTTGGCTTTGAGAACTGAAATATACCGATAGTGTTGCCGCCGGAAAATATCTCGTATGTTTTTTCATCATTCAGGGGCAGGGTATCCAGGTTAATTTTAATACCATGTCTTTGTTCAATAAGATCAGCAGCCTGCTGAAGAATTTTTAATTCCTTTAATCCCAGGAAATCCATTTTTATCAGCCCGGCTTCTTCCAGCATCTTCATATCATACTGCGTCATATACTGGTTATCTGACTGGGGAGCTTTTGCTACCGGCACATAATCAGAAATATCAGACGGCGCAATAACCACTCCTGAAGCATGCATGCTGACGTTCTTATTCAGATTTTCAAGTACTACAGCATAATCAAGAAGTTTTTTTCTTTCTTTTGCCTGGTCAAAATACTGTTTAAATTCCGGGATCTCTTTGTAACAGTCAGTCAGCGATTTTATCTTGCCAAACACCGAGGGCACGTGCTTGGTGATTTCGTTTATAGTATCGAACGGATAGTTTAATACTCTTCCTACATCCTTTAATACTGCTTTTGTTTTAAGGCGGTTGAATGTAACGATCTGGCTAACTGAGTTTGCTCCGTATTTTTTACGTGAATATTCAATAACGTCATCGCGTTTATCGTCCTGGAAATCTATATCTATATCAGGCATGCTTACACGTTCGGGGTTAAGGAATCTTTCGAACAGAAGGTTATACTCAAGCGGATTTACATTGGTAATACCAAGGGCATAACAAACCAGAGAGCCGGCTGCAGAGCCCCTTCCGGGTCCGACATAGATCCCGGAATTTTTTGCATGTTTTACAAAATCAGCTACTATCAGGAAATATCCTGAAAACTTCATCTTGGTAATTACATCCAGCTCAAGGTTCAGCCTTTCAGTTTCAGCAGAAGTTACATTTTTGATCTTTTCTTTAAGTCCACTGTGAGCCAGTAACCTGAAATAATCATCAAGTGTTTCTGCGCCGGATTCAGGCGGAATAGGGAAGTCCGGCATATGATAAACGCCTTTTGGGAGCTCCAGGTTGCATTTTTCAGCAACTTCCAGGGTAGAATTTATTGCTTCCGGGAAATCTTTGAATATTTCGCACATCTCTTCGGCTGATTTAAAGTAAACCTGGTCGGTTTCATACCTTAAGTCAGTTTCAAGATTCTTGCCTTCTTTATCTTTTGAAAGATCTGTATTAATGTATAAGTATAAATTATGCGGGATATGATGCTCATATTTTATATAATGAATATCATTTGTTGCAATGGTTTTTAAACCCAGCTCTTTGGCAAGCTTGGGTACATGTTTACGCACCTTAGCTTCAATTTCCATGCCGTGATTCTGCATTTCCAGATAAAAATCTTCCGTTCCGAAAATATCCTTGTATATTTCTGCAGATTCACGCGCAGAATCAAGGTCACCGCGAACTATGTGACTGGATACAACACCTCCGGCACATGCGCTTAAGCATACCAAACCATTGCTGTATTGCTTTAATATTTCCGAGTCTATTCGTGGTTTATAGTAGAATCCCTCAGTGTGACCGATTGAGCAAAGCTTAACCAGATTTTTATAGCCTTCAAAATCCTTAGCAAGCAGTACCAGGTGGTCATAATTGCTTTTCCGGTTTGAAAGCTTGCCAATGGTTTTTCCGTTTTTATCTTTTCCCAGTACGGTATCAGCAGAATCTTCAGCCTTGCCTTTTTCAAACCGTGAACCTTTAGTTACTATATATACTTCACAGCCTAAAATCGGCTTAATTCCTGCTTTTTGGGCTTTGTTATAGAATTCCATAGCTCCGTACATAACCCCATGGTCTGTTAAAGCTAAAGCGGGCATGCTATGCTCTTTAGCAGCATTAACAAGCCCTTCTATGGTGCAGATAGCATCAAGAAGAGAATAATGTGAATGGTTATGTAAATGAATGAATTTTGCCAATGTTTTAAAAATCCCTGTGATTACAGGGAATTTTGATCTGAATATCCGGTAATTTTTTGATTGGTTACAAATATACGAAAAATAAAATTAGGGTATAAGAACATTATGATTGGATTTTTAGTTTGAAAAAATATTATAGGATTATTTTGATTTATTCAATAAAAATTTTTTAATTTGTTTATATTTATTTATCTGACCTTCGGCCTTTGACCATCTTTCAACTTCTTTAAGATCAATTCTTTGTGACTGAGAAAGCAGAATTGACTGTTCAAGAGCTTGTTTATCATCCCAAAAATAATATGCTGCTAACCGGTCTTTTACTGAATCTGTTGGTGTCAATAAAAATAATTTACCGGTTGAAAAAACTAACTCATTTGTTATATGTACCGGTTCAGAACCTATTGAAAGCGGTCCAGCAGGAAATTCAATAAAATATTTTGTTTCATTATTAACAAAATATCTGTTGTTTTCTATAAATCCGATTTTTCCCAGTTCTTCTGCAATTTGTTTTCTGGATCTGTATGTGCAGTCTATAAAATCAAGATCAAATGATTCATATTTATTATCTGTATAAATAGAAATACATGCACCACCTGTCAAAATACATTTTATCCCTGAATTATTCAGGTGTGTGCAGATAAAGGCTGCCAATTCAGCAATATTCATATTGCCTGTCTTTTTCATAAAGGTTTACCTTTTCTTCTTGGTCGTTTTTCTTGTGACTAACAGTTTCACTTTTTCACTTTCAGGAAGAAATAACAGCACTTTTTCCAGTAGTTTTATTAATTCTTTATAATATGGATATCTTTGATTAAACCTATAAATAATGGTTTTACCTGAATGCTTCCCGTATATTATACCTGAATTTTCAAGGTGTTCAAGCTGGTTCTGAACCGGGCTTAAACTCATTTTATAATAATTAGCAATTTCCCGTGCATATCCTTCTTTTCTGCCTGCCAGATAAATCAGGATTAATTCTTTGGTTTTCGGAGTTATCAGATTTCCCGTCATCATTTTAATTGACTTATTTTTTAGTAGTTATGACCTAAATATTAGCTCAAATATAAATTTTTAAATTATAAATATCAATATACTTATAGTGTTTTAAAATTCGCAAATCAATGTAAATAACAATATTTTACTTTAAATATCATTGAAACTATTGTTTCATATTGCTTAATTGCAGAATATATATAATATAATTATGTAAATTAATTGATATAATATGACAGCAGATACGGCAGTCAAAGACCACTCACAGCCTACTGATCCCAATAAAATGCCTAAAGGTATTCCCTACATTATAGGCAATGAGCTTGCAGAGCGCTTCAGTTATTACGGAATGAAAACCATACTGGTTGTCTTTATGACACAGTATATTATGAACCGTTCAGGGCAGGTTGAACCTATGAGCGAGGCTGATGCCACAACATGGTATCATTATTTTTCAATGGCAAATTATTTTTTCCCTATAATCGGAGCAATAATCTCAGATGTACTTTGGGGAAAATACAAAACTATTATGACCCTTTCAGTCGTTTACGTGCTTGGGCACGTTGCTTTGGCAGTTGATGATACAAGGCTTGGACTTTCAATTGGCTTAAC
>LLZO01000017.1 GCA_001567545.1 Candidatus Tepidiaquacellales bacterium OLB5 | reverse complement strand
CGGGCAGTCAGTATAAACATTTACGATATTTCCGGAAGGCTTGTAAAAACAATTTTACAGCAGAATATTAAGCCCGGAAGCTACGAGGTAAGCTTTGATGCATCGGGACTTTCCAGCGGCGCATATTTTTACAGGCTAACTTCAGGTGATTTTACAGAAACGAAGAAGATGGTGCTTTTAAAATAGCGGGATAGTGAAATAGACAAATGGCGAATTAGCCTGCTGATAAATCAGCAGGCTTTTTATTTAAATCTGATTCCGGTTTATAGTTTTAACAATAAAAAAATATTTTTTCTCATATTTTGCTTAAACCCTATAAATATTTATTACATAGGAAACAATTAATAGATTCACGGTAAAACATTATGTGATGCAGGTCATAGTTTTGCTGAAAATATGTATTATATTTGTGATGTAAATATAGTCATACTTTAGATTTTATATTTAAACCCGGAAAACAATAGCCACAATCAGCCTTGATGTTATTAACTTCAATAAATTTTTTAATTTAATTTTATATTTACCTATTCATCGATGACTTAGAGTCATCGGATGAATACAGAATCAAGCAAATCAAGCAAATCAAGCAAATCAAGCTAATCAGGTAAATCAAGGTAGTGATTGTTATTTGCCAAAATGTGTATTATTTTATGATAATTTGTTGAAAACCTGCAGATATTATTAACTAATTTTTGAAAATATGAAAATTTTAAAACTGAATACCGGTAAAATTTTAAAAATAGCAGTAATATTTATTTTTAGTGCAATTTTTTGCCAAAATTTAATAAGCCAGTTTTACTGGCAGAAGACTTATAAAAGTTATATAGGCGGAGATGACGAAGGTTATGACGGCTGTGCTGCTGATGGTTCTAATTTTTACATCGTAGGTTATACAGGAATACTGGATTACTATATGTATGTTCTAAAACTGAAACAGCTTGGCGATACTTTATGGACCAGAACATTTTTAGGAGGAATAGCAAATGCAGTTGCGCCAAGCAATGACGGAGGGTGTGTTTTTACAGGGCAAAGGAATACCTGTTTTTCTATGAAACTTGATTTGAATGGCAATGTTGTTTGGGACAAATCATATCCAACCGGTGCAGAAACCAGAGATATTACTAAAACCGGTGACAGCGGTTATGTAATGTGCGGTGGATTTTTTTCGGGTTATATATGTAAACTTGATTCACTTGGAAACTTGCAATGGCAAAGATATTACAATGATAGTCCTCAGGATTTTAATAAAATTGAACCCTCTGCTAGTGGTGGTTATTTGGTTTGTGGGAGAAAATATATAAATAATGTTTGGAAAGCTTATTTAATGAAAATTGATGGATCTGGTAATATTATTTGGGAATCATCGTATCAATATAGTTTTGTATCATCTTTTGTTAGTACAAATTCTGGTTATATTATCCTTGGAGGATACTATTTTAATAGTTATTATAAAATAGTAATTATTAAAACAGATATAATTGGTAACGCCCTTTTAACAGATACAATAAGCAAAAATAATATTAGTGATTTTAGTCCGAATATTATTAGATTAAATTTTAATAAATACATTGTTTCTTACCGCTCAAATTTAAATAATGCAAACAGATATATTGGAAAAGTATGTGAATTTGATACTATTTTAAACAAAATAAAAGAAATAAACCTTTATTCAGATTCTAATTCAGTTTATGTACATAACTTGTTAAAAGCACCTGGGTCTAATTTTGACGATATAATTTGTTTAGGTGGCGCAGAACCAAATGATCCGCACGATGTTGATCTTTATGCAATCAGAATTGACAGCGCATTATCACAACCGCCTCCTATCGGTGTAATAAATTTAACTGAAGAAGTAACAGATAGTTATTATTTGTCTAACTGTTATCCTAATCCTTTTAATCCAAGTACAAAAATAAATTTTGTTTTAAAAAATAATGGATTTGTAAAATTAAAAATATATGATTCTTTTGGTAAATTACTAAAAATATTAGTTAGTGGTTTTTACATGCCAGGAAATTATGTATATGAATTTACCGCTTCAAATTTAGCAAGTGGAGTTTATTTTTACTGCTTTGAGGTAAATGATAACATTATTGACACAAAAAAAAAATGTGTTTAATTAAATAGCAGTTGAATCCTGATTTATCAGGATGAATCCCGCTTAAGCGGGACGGAGCATATTTTTACAGATTGACTGCCGGCGATTTTATAGAAACGAAAAAGATGATTCTTTTAAAGTAGTGAATTAGTGAAGTAGTGAAGTAGTTATTGTTCAAACCTGCCAGATTTTAAAGACCTGTCGGGTTTTTAATGAATATTAAATTAATTAACTGTATCATAGATATATTTAAAATTTAAAAATTAACCTCTGGATGCCCGCCTTCGCGGGCATGACAATAGAAAGCCTGCCGGAAAACCGGCGGGCTTTTTTT
>LLZO01000016.1 GCA_001567545.1 Candidatus Tepidiaquacellales bacterium OLB5 | reverse complement strand
GCTGAGCTATTGAGCGCTGAGTTGCCAGGTCAAATTCCCTTATAGATTCTACAGTTTCGCCAAAGAACTCTATTCTGACAGGCTGGTTAAGGTTTTCAGGATATATATCTATGATACCGCCTCTTACTGCGTAATCATTTTCCTCTTCTACTATTTTTTTTTTTTGTGAAACCGAACTTATTAAGTTTCTCTATTAGCGTTTCATAGCTGTATATGTCATTTTTTTTTAAGGGGTATGATATTTTCTTTTAAAATTATTTTCATCTATTATATCTTTGTTGAGCGCAGAAGATGAACAAAGAAAAATAAAATCCCTGTTATCTGTAAGCTTCTGAAGCATGATGGATAATGGCGAAATATCAGGTTCATATTCTTCATCATATTCACCAAGGTATAAAGAAGCTGTATCTTCTCCGGTGATTAAATTAATATCATCCTTAAGCTTAAAAAGCCTGGCCTGGTCATCTGAACAGAAAACTGCTTTACCGCCGGCTCTGTAAATTGCCGTTATAATAAAAGCATTCAGCGACCCCCTGAGCCCGCTGAAAAAGAGATTGATGCCTTTGTTTTCACTGATCTTTAAAAATTCAGGTGAATTAAAAATTATTTCCGGAAGTTCTTTTAACACAGTTTATTTGCCATTTCTATGAATTCATCTATCGTAAGGCTTTCTGCCCTTCTTCCCATATCAATTTCAGATTTTTCAAGGTCTAAGTCCAGGTTCTTAAGTGAATTCCGCAGCGTTTTCCTCCTGGTTCCAAAAGCTGCCTTTACAATTTTTCTGAAAAATTCCTTATCCTTCAGCCTGTCTTCCTGTGATTCTGCAAAATTCAGATAAATTATTCTTGAATCAACTTTTGGTTTTGGGTAAAAACAGTTTCTGGATACTTTAAACAGCATTTTAGTGCTGCCAAATACATTTAATAACACACTTGGGATCCCGTATTCTTTATTGCCCGGTGATGCAGTAATCCTTCGGGCTACTTCTTCCTGTATCATCAGCTGGGCATCGTAAATTATTTCCCTGTTATCCATTAACCTGAAAATTATCGGGCTTGTAATATTATACGGAATGTTGCCGATAACCCTCAGCTTTTCTGCTTTGCTGCGCATAAGGCCGCTTAAGTCTGTTTTAAGAAAATCTCTGTTGATTATTTCCAGCCCGGGAAAAGTTTCATTAAGATACCTGCAGTTATTTTCATCAAGCTCAATCACTTTCAGGTTAGTGGTTTTTTCCAGTAAAAATTTTGTAATTGCTCCCTTACCCGGGCCTATCTCTATGATATTTTCACCGGGTTTTATATCAAATGCATTTACAATATTCCTGCAGATATTTTCGTCGGTCAGGTAATTTTGCCCAAGGGATCTTTTTGGCTTAATGCTATTTATTCTGAACTTGTTCAAGTTTTTTCATTTTGTGCTTATCAGGGATTTAATATCAGGAGGCTGTATGACGCACCGATAAATGCTGATTCACTCATTTTGTTTCTTTTATATTCTCCAAAGCTCCACATCCTTGCCTGGTCATTGTAATGTGTGCTTACAGGCTGGCCTGACTGTCCGGTTGAATTAATCGTATAGGATTGTTCTATATCATTAAAATCAACTATCATTCTCATTGATGCACCTACAACTGTATGAAATGTACCGTTATTTATTACATCACTGAACCTGTATTCTGTATTATTAATACTTGTCTGGTCGCCGCCTGTTTCATAAGGTCCTATGTTGAATGTTTTATCAAGCTCTTTTATAAAACCCAGCGGATGAGTGAATTTTACATTATGGTTTAAACCCCATAACCATGTATTCGGGTCGTTATTACCGGTTTTGTGCTTCAGAAATTCTGAAGTTTGTGAAATACTTAACCTGACTATATCTGTTCTTGTTTCAGTTTGTGTTGTATTTAAATTATCAAACCAAACATTTAACGGGTCTGCCGCAATTCTTTCCAGTGAACGGTATGGCAGATTCTGGATCGTTATAAAATCATTAAACACATCTTCACCCATTTCATCCATAAATGTATTTTTTATTAAAAATACTAAGAATGTATTGTAAATTGAGCCTGCAGAATTATTCTTCTGCATGTCTCCGTTCCAGTTCCTTAATATATCCGTAATTTTTCCGTTATCAGAGTTTATTTCATAATTAAGCATCAGGGAATCTGAAAAAATATTTTTTAAAAGTTCCCTGGCATACGGTGATTCAAAGCTGTTCTGCATCAGCTTAAAATCATCAGAATCGAATACAGATTTTGAGTTAAGGAAATTCTTAATCATTCTGAATCTTGATGAAGGCTCCCAAAGATATGAAATGTAATAACCTTTTTTGTTTTCCTTCAGGAAATCATTGGGGTTTGTATTAGCTGTGATAATATAACCTTCCGGTGGATTGTATACTTCAGGCAATTGCTCAAAATCAATGAACCCTGTCCAGTCCAGCCCGTCTTCACCGGGAAATATATAGCTGAAATCTTTATTGGTCTTCCTTACCGGAATTTTACCCGCTGTGCGGTAACCGATGTTACCGTTAATATCTGCATAAATAATGTTTTGCGCAGGGGCGCAAAAGTCCTTCAGTGATTCTTTAAATTCATTCCAGTTCCTGGAATTATTTATCCCGAAAAAACATTTTACATCGTCACTTTTTTCGAATCCTGTCCAGCGGAAGGTCATCAGCTTATCTTTATATATATCATTTTTATTTTCGGTCATATCGGCAAATCCCTTAACACTTAAACCTGAAATTACCGGACCAATCTTTGTTGTGTAAATTGTATAGGATGTTTCAGCGGAATCTTTAATGTAAATTTTTTCTTTAATTGAATCCAGGAAAACTGACTGGTTCCCGTAAATATATTTTTTGCTGTCTGCAGAATCCCTTTGCAGGATAATAAAATCATTGTCATCATTCATAAGGTTAGTTAAGCCCCAGCTTATGAACCTGTTATTGCCGATTACAATACCGGGTATCCCGGGGAAAGACATTCCTCTTACATCAAGTCCGCCGCCTGTAAGCTGTATTTCGTACCACCTTGAAGGCGCTTGCAGGGCAAGATGCGGGTCATTGCAGAGTATTGGTTTACCGTTCATCGAGCGGTTTCCTGAAATTACCCAGGAATTGCTTCCTGTATGAGAAACATCAATATTAAAAAATTTCCGGTAATTTCTTTCAGCTTCAAAAAAATCTTTTCCTAGTGTTGATACCTGTTTTAAATAATTTCCGTTCTCATTTTCTATTAAACCGGTCTCTGTTCGTTTTCGTTTTTTAGGTTTGGTTTCTTCTTCATCTGTTTCAGTTGAATCCTGAATTTCTTCAGCAGGTTTTGTGTAAATTACAATATTTGTATCCGGAAAAATTGCAGAGGTTTTCTCTATTCCGGTCTTGTTTAATACCTGACCCATAATATAGTCTGTATACCATGAAATATTAAGGTCCCAGGCCATCATTCTTGCAAGCATTAAAGAATGTTCCATTTTCCAAGGTTCAGGCCTGTAATTCAGCGCGTCAAATTCAACCGGCAGATTGTTGTAATTTTCCTCAATGAAAATATTAACACCGGCTGTATATGACTGAAGAATGGATTTTGATTCAGGGCTTAATGAATCTATCCATGAATAACAAAACCTGTGTATTCCTATAGTCCTGAAAAGCTTATCGAATTCAATAACCTGTGAACCGAAAATTTCCGAAAGCCTGCCTTCAGCAACCCTACGGGTTAAATCCATTTGCCATAATCTATCCCTTGCGTGAATGTAACCCTGTGAAAAATAGATATCTTCACGGTTATTGGCAATTACATGCGGTACCCCGAAATCATCAAAATAAACCTTAACCTGCTGTTTTAAACCTTTTGCCTTAATTTCTCCTGATGTAGGGTAAAAGGACTTTTTGGATAGTGAATTGAACAATAAACCCAGTAAAATAATTACGGGAATAACAACTATTAAGATTCCAAGAAACGTTTTAGCGAATTTATTCATTTAAATATATACAAATATAACCATATTACATTTGAACTTAAATTCTTATTTTCGCACAGGTAAATAATCCAAAAACGCCGGAGAATAATATGAAAAAAGCAGTATTTTTAATTGCCCTCTTTTTTACTGTATCATCAGTATTTTCACAGATCGATTTTAAGAAAGGTTCGGTTGCAGAAGTACTTGCAATGGGTAAAGCTGAAAATAAGCTTGTAATGGTGGATGTATTAACTGAATGGTGCAAATGGTGTATAGAGCTTGATAACAAGGTATATGCCAAAAAAGAAGTATCTGACTTTGCTAATGCAAACCTGATTAGCTATAAAATAGATGCAGAAAAAGGTGAAGGGGTTGATTTTGCAAAAAAATACAAAATTGCAGGATATCCTTCTATTTTATTTCTTGATGGTGACGGTAACGAAGTAGACAGGATCTACGGTTACGTACCGGCAAAAGATTTTCTTGAGATGATGACTGATTATTCAAAAGGCGTCAATACATTTTCTTATTTAAAGAATGAAGTTGAAAAAAACCCCTCAAATATTGAAGCCAGCCTGAAGCTTTCAGATAAATACTCGATGTACAGCGAAAGCGACAAAGCTAAAGAATTGCTGAATAAAATAATTGAAATGGATGCCTCAAATGCGGCAGGTAAAACTGATGATGCAAAATTAAGGCTTGTTCAGTTTACAGAAAAAGATGAAAAAGTAAAAGGACTTCAATCCTTTATTGCTGAAAATCCTTCCAGTGACCAGCTTAAAGATGCCCGTATATCTCTGGCTGAAACTTACTTTTATGAACTGAATGATCTTGATAACTCAGAAAAGGTTTATAAGGATTTATTAAGTTCATTTCCGGGAGATGAATTTGTAAATTCCAGTTACGGGCAGTTTATGAATCAAAGAGCTGCGGGATATATTGAAAAAGGCACTGGCGATGAAGATTTTAAAAAAGGGCTGAATTTTATTGAAACTGCACTGCAATATGTGGCAGGTTCGGTTAATGAAGCCAGTTCATATTACATCCAGTCCAAGCTATATTATAATATGAAACATTATACAAAAGCCCTGGAATCAGTAGATAAAGCTTTAAAGATATTTGACAGGAAACTGTACAGAGACCATAAGGTAAAAGTAGAGCAGCAGTTAAGCCAAAAATAAAAACATGAAACAGGTGATGCTTAAAGCATTAAAAGCCCTGTTATTTTCAATTCTGGTTCTGATAATAATTCAGCTTGTAAACAGCTCTCTGGATATTTACAATAATTTTGCATTTGATAAGGCTGTAATGAGGACATCACCTTACGGGTACATTCCTCTGCTTAATAATCCGAATAATTATTCTGAAAGCAATGCGGAAATTAAAGGCGGGGATTTTGTATATGTGGAAAACTGGGAATCTGCCGATAACGGAAGCGTGGTATTTGCTAAAGTAAGATCAAAATTCAGCAGCGGTTATGTTAATAACAGGCTGCTTGTCGAAGCAAACATTAATGTAATGCCTGTATTTTCGGTTATAATGCTGCTGCTTATAACAGCTGCGGCCGCAAGAAAAGTATATTTATTAATTCATAAACATAATAAAATTGTTTTCAGCAAAAATTAAGGTTACTTTAAGAAAATCAATTCTGGACCCGCAGGGTAAAGCAGTCGAACATTCTATCCAAAGCATGGGTTTCAGCAGTATCGCTGATACCAGGATTGGGAAATTTATAGAACTGAAGATAGATACTTCCTCAGAAGAAGAAGCAAGACTGGTAACAGATGAAATCTGCCGGAAGCTTCTGGCAAACCCGGTTATGGAAGATTACAGCTTTGATATATCCAAAATGAACGGAGAAAAGAACTGATAATGGGAAATGCTAAATTCGGCGTTGTTGTTTTCCCCGGTTCCAATTGTGACCATGATGCATACAATACTCTTAAACATATTCTTAACCAGGATACTGAGTTCTTATGGCATAAGGAAAGCTCTGTAGGTGACCGTAATGTTATTATTGTTCCCGGTGGTTTTTCATATGGTGATTACCTGAGATGCGGAGCAATTGCAAGGTTTTCTCCGATAATGAAGGATGTTGTAAGGCATGCAAGTAATGGGGGTATTGTAATCGGCATCTGCAATGGATTCCAGATATTGTGCGAAGCCGGGCTTCTTCCCGGGGCACTAATCAGGAATGCCAGTCTTAAGTTTGTATGCAAAAATGTAACATTGAAAATAGAAAACAATAACACTATTTTTACAGGCATTTACGGCAAAAACAATGCACCTGCCGGTGAAATTACTGTACCGGTAGCGCACGGTGACGGAAATTATATTTGTGATTCAGATACTTTAAAATCTTTAAATGATAACAACCAGGTAGTTTTCAGGTATAAAAACAATCCAAACGGTGCAATTGATGATATCGCGGGCATTATTAATAAAAAAGGAAATGTTCTGGGAATGATGCCGCACCCTGAAAGAGCCAGCGAATCTATTGTTGGTTCAAGTGACGGCAGGTATTTATTTGAAAGTATTATAAGTCATTTAAATTAAAATGTCATATTCTACGGCGGAGTTTGCGTTTATTCTGGGTTTTGCTGTATTGATGATGTATCTTGTAATAAAAGTAATTGGAAAAATATTAAATAAATAAGTTCCGCTAATAACGGAATTACGGAGTAAAATATGTTCGGTTTAGGCCCGCAGGAAATAATTTTAATTTGCATAGTTATCCTGGTTCTCTTTGGAGCTAAAAAGATCCCCGAGCTTATGTCTGGTCTGGGCAAAGGCATGCGTGAGTTTAAAAAAGCTTCCAAGGATATAGAATCAGAAATTACCAGCGCAACTACTGACGAGAAAAAGACCAGCTGATAGATATACGGGAAAATATGTTTAACGATTATGCTGATTTAAGAAAGGAACTTTCCGAAGGGAAAGTTACCTGCACTGATATAGTTAATTATTACCTGGAAAATATAAAAAAAGGAAAGCATTTGAATGCTTTCCTTTTGGTGTTTCAGGAGGAAGCATTACAGCGCGCTGCAGAAATTGATAAAAAAATAAAAGCAGGCAAAGCCGGCAGGCTTGCCGGAATGGTTATTGCTGTAAAAGATGTGCTTTCGATCAAAGGCCGCAGGCTTACATGTTCATCCAAAATACTCGAAAATTTTGAAGCTCTTTATACTGCAACAGCAGTTCAGAGGCTTATAGATGAAGATGCAATAATTATAGGAAAAACCAATTGCGACGAATTTGCAATGGGGTCATCCAATGAAAATTCTGCTTTTGGAAATGTACTGAATCCTTTTGATAATACGCGCGTTCCCGGCGGCTCATCCGGCGGAAGCGCCGCTGCAGTTGCAGCTGATATGTGTATGGTTTCCATTGGTACCGATACAGGCGGCTCTATCAGGCAGCCCGCTGCATTCTGCGGAGTTGTTGGCTTAAAGCCTACTTACGGAAGAATTTCAAGGTATGGTCTGACTGCTTTTGCATCATCGTTTGATACTATTGGACCTTTTTCAAGATCAGCTTACAATACAGCCCTTGTTTTGGAAGTTATGTCCGGCAAAGATCCTAAAGATTCTACTTCCGCAGATCATGCAGTTGATAATTATTCATCAGGCCTTGAACTAGCAAAACCCGGCAGTTTAAAAATAGGTGTTATTTCTGATCTGGATGACTCTGGGTTAAATCATGAAGTAAAAGAAGCTGTTGATTCCGCAGTAAAAAAGCTGGCAGATGCCGGAGCGGAGATCGTTCAGCTTAAAATGCCTGAACTGAAATATTCAATTCAAACTTATTACATCCTTACTACCGCAGAAGCTTCCAGTAATCTTGCCCGTTATGACGGAGCAAGGTACGGTGTAAGATCACCTGAGGCATCGAATATGGAAGATATGTATGTAAACTCACGTACTAAAGGTTTTGGGACTGAAGTTAAAAGAAGAATAATGCTTGGCACTTATGTGCTTTCACACGGATATTATGATGCGTATTACAAAAAAGCGCAGAAAGTAAGACGGATTATTAAAGAAGATTTTCAGAAGGCTTTTAAAAAGGTAGATTTTATTATCCTGCCCACAACTCCAACAACTGCTTTTAAGCTTGGAGAAAAAACAGCAGACCCGCTTGAAATGTATCTTAATGATATTTACACTACATCATCAAATATTTCAGGAAACCCTGCAGTAAGCATTCCTGCGGGGTTTGATAAAAGCAAGCTTCCTATAGGATTACAGATAATCGGAAAAGATTTTGATGAAAAAGGAATTCTGATGCTTGGTAATTACCTGATGAAAACTTTAAACTGAAGAAATATTCACACTAAGCTGCGCTGATCAAGCGTAATTATTAACCTGGAAAGCTTCATATTCTTCTATGCTTATTTCCAGTTTTTCCTTTAATTGCAGGTATATTACGTCTTTGGGGTCACCCAGGTACCACTCTTTGCTTTTTTTGATCTTAAACTTCTTCATAATATCAGAATCGATAATACTCTTAACTTTGCTGAGGTCATCAGGATTGTGAATTATAAACCCTCTGACGAAACATTTACCGGTAAATAAAAAATAATCAACTTTAAAATTTATTGATATATTCTGTAAAGCAACTATTGCCTTTTTAAGCTGTTCTTTAGTCATAATTACTAAATTACCCATTTTTATACAAATTTTAAAGTGAAAATTTATTACAGGTATTTAAAAAATATTTATTTGAGTGACTAATTTATTAATTTTACATTTATTATAATTGCTGATTCCGATGAAAAAGATCAAGATAGTTTGTATTGGAGGCAGCATGGAGGCAGGATCATCAACCTTAGGCCTGTTAAATTATGCGGCTCATTATTTAACATCTAAGGGTGCTGATGTTTATCTTGCAAATATAAAATCTCTTGCTCTTCCTGTTTTCAGCTATAAATCAATGAATTCCGGCCTTAACAGGAGTTTTAAACTGCTTATTAAAAAAGTAAAGGAAGCAGACGGTATCATTTTAGCTTCACCGGAATACCACGGAACAGTAAGCGCCGCATTTAAGAATTTGATGGATTATTTTGAGGTACTTTCAGGGGTTAACCCCCCGTATTTAACCGGCAAGCCTGTTAGCTGCATAGCAATTGGGGGTGCTGAAAATTCTGGTCATTCTACCCTGATTTCAATGTTCAGCATAGTATATAATTTAAGAGGTATATTCCTGCCATCAGGATTTGCTTTGGGTTATTCCGTCAATTTGTTTGATAAGAATAAAAAACTTTCCGGCGCAGGGGCAGTAAAAAAAATTAAAAGATTGGCAGATGAACTGATTTATGTCTCTGCTAAACTGAAAAAATAATTAATTCTGCAAATATAGAATATTATTATGAACCGTAAATTTAAAATCAGATTAGCTTTCAGCCTGATCCCTTTAATTCTTTTTTTATCTTTTTCTGTATGGAAAACAGTTCAGGCAGAAAAAATACCGGTTTCAGAAGTTAAACATTTTAATACACCTGCAATTCCTGTGCAAAGCAAAGATACAGCTGCTACAGAAGAAGATGGTGTTATTGATACTGTTAAAATAGGGGCATATATATTTTCTGTTTATGACCTGGACTTTCCGGCTAAAAAACTGAATGTTGATCTGTATTTATGGTACAATACTAAAAAAGACAGCATGTTTTTACTTGAAAACCTTGAAATTATCAATGCAACCGAAATGAATAAGTCTTACGAAATGAATGAAAAAAGAGGTGATATATTTTTTCATTCTGTGAAAATTAATGCCACAATTAAACAGGAGTGGGATGTAACAGATTTTCCGTTCGATAAACAGAATATCGAAATAAAGATCGAGGATTTTGACAAAGATAATTCCAAAATGGTTTTCGTTGCAGATACAGCAGCAAGCAAGATAGATAAAGATGTTCATCTTGATGGCTGGCAGCTTAAAAATTTCGGCCTTAAGATAAATGAACATACATATGAAACCAACTATGGCGATCCTGATATCCCGCTGAACGAATATTCGGTTTTCTCGCAGGCTAACCTGCACTTTACACTGGAAAGGGAAGGAAAAGGGCTTTTCTTTAAATTATTTATCGGGCTGTTCATTTCTGTTTTGATCTCATTGCTTACTTTCTTCATCAATCCATTAGACCTTGACCCGAGGTTCGGATTATCTGTCGGCGCAATCTTTGCTGCTATTGCCAGCCAGTATGTAATAACTTCAACACTGCCGCAAAATGAAAGATTAACACTTGTAGATATACTTCATGACATTTCGTTTATTTTTATTTTTCTCTGTATCCTGATATCAACAATTTCTCTGCATCTTATAAAAACAGGCAGGGAAGAAAAATATAAAAAGCTGGACAGAGTCTCCTTTTTTGCATTTGCTTCAGCTTATATTATTTTAGTAGTATATTTTGTTCTTAAAGCAATTTAAAATTAATTATATATGACCACCAGAAGAGATTTCCTGAAAACATCTGCAGTACTAGCAGCCGGTACTTTTATAATGCCGCCTGTAATTAATATTAATAAAGGGTACAAGCCAAAGGTTATTATTATAGGTGCAGGCTTTGCCGGACTTGCAGCAGCCAACAGGCTGAAACAAAAAGGCTGCCAGGTTACTTTGCTTGAAGCAAGGGGAAGAGCAGGGGGCAGGGTGTTTTCGCATTCAATTGATAAAGATGAAACCTGGTTATTGAGCTGGGCGCTGAATGGGTAGGGGCTTCGCATGAAAGAATGATTGCAATGTGCAAAGAATTCGGGCTTGAGCTTATGAATAACCAGTTTGAATCGCACCTGATATATGGTGGTGAATATTCTCCAAGGGGCAAATGGGATTATTCTGCTGAATGGAAAACAAAATGGGATAAGATTATCAGCGATTATGCCAATTTTAAGGATTCTGATAAACAAAGACTTGATAAAATGGACTGGTGGCGGTTTCTGGTAAATAACGGAATTCCTGAAAAAGACCTGCAAATACGCGACCTGCTAGACAGCACTGATTTCGGTGAAAGTATAAGGCATGTTTCCGCTTATGCAGCGCTGGCTGAATATGCAGAATCCAGCGAGAAAAATGAAATGGACTACAAGATAAAGGGCGGAAACAGCATGTTCACAAAAGCCCTTGTTGAACGTGTAGGAAATGAAAACATTCTCCTTAAACATAAAGTGAAAGAAGTAAGCCAAGCTGACGGTAAAGTTGATGTACTTTGCGAGAACGGAACTGTATTTTCGGGAGATGCTTTGATTTGTACAGCTCCTGTTTATTCTCTGTTAAAGATCAACTGGAAACCCGGTTTACCTGAAGAAAAGCTGGCTGCTTTAAATCAGCTGCAGTATGCAAGGATCAGCAAGCATGCTGTACTGTTTTCTGACAGGTTCTGGCAGGATGAAAGCTTTGATATGGTAACTGATATTTACGGACATTACTTTTATCATGCTACCAAAAACCAGCCGGGAAAAAAAGGTGCACTTATTTCTTATACAATTGGTGATAAGGCTGATGTAATTGGCAATCAAAACGATGATTTTAAAACCGAAATGATAACACAAACATTGCGGCCTGCTTTTGGAGATATTAAGGATAAAATAATCACCCACCTCAATTATAACTGGGGAACTGATGAATATACAAAAGGCGGTTATGCGCTGTACGGAACAGGGCAGTGGTTTGGAATTATGCCGCTACTGAAGAAAAAATTCATGAGCACTTATTTTGCAGGAGAACACCTGGCAGACTGGCAGGGATTCATGGAAGGTGCAATTGTAACCGGTGAAGAAGCTGCAGATGAAATTGCTGGCTGATCTGTTTATTCTTTAAAGCTTTTTATATAGGTTAAAAGTTCTTCGTCAAGCATATTTAATGACTTACCGGTAATTTCCTGAAGCTGTTTAATTCCGGTTTTATCTATTTTAAAATTATCCCTGAAATATTTATAATATTTTTCCAGCAGACCCTTCTGCTGCAGATACATTAACAGGTATCTTGACTGGGCATAATAATATGATGTTCTTTTTCCGTAGAGCTCATCATCATTTGTTTCCATAAGCTGTTTTAATCCTGTATAAGTACCTTCTTTTATTGCTCTTCTGAGCGGAATAATTCTGAGACTGAAATCACCTGTCAGCACTCCATCCTTAAAAGTTGATTTTTCATTGAGTGAAGCAAAACCTTCATCAAACCACGAAGGTGTTTCCGGGAAATCAGCCCGAATAAACCTGTGAGTAATTTCGTGTAAAATGCTTCCTTTCCAGCTTACATACCTGATTATTATCACATTCTTTGATATCTTATAAAAACCGTAAGGTGAAATATCATCCTCTTCAATATCATAATTCTTTAAAACAAATGTTTTGTATTTATCAAATTTTTCAAATAAATAAACCGGCGTAACTTCATCCGGCGTTTTGTTTACAAAATTTGCGGTCATAGATTCAATTGTATTTCTCATATCATTATCAATTAGCCTGTATGAAAGCTCTTCATTGAGTTCAGAAAAAACCACAAACTGCCTGAATTTTGTTACAGACATTCCTGCCGGCATAATTGATGAATGTTCATCAATAACTTTGCTGTAATCATACCCCGATATATATCCTCTATTTCAGAAAGTGTGACCTTTATATCACTCCTGTTATATACTGAATCAGTGTTTCCGGGTGCAGTTTCTTTTTTTTTGACCGCATGAAACAGAAAGTGTAAATGATAATAAAAGTACCGGTATTTTATAATTTACCATTATTTCTTGGTTTGAAAATATAACAATTATCAAACATATTAAATTTCAAATTTATTATTAAAAATGAAAGTTAAAATTCTTGTTTTATGTACCGGAAATTCCTGCCGAAGCCAGATGGCAGAAGGGATCATAAGGAATATAAATCCTGATTTTGAGGTGTATTCTGCGGGTACCCGGCCTGAAAAGGAAGTCAATCCTTATGCTGTTAAAGCAATGAACGAAATTGGTATTGATATAAGCAAACATTATCCCAAAAATGCTGATATTTTCACCAATATTGATTTTGATTATGTCATAACCGTATGTGATAATGCAAAAGAAGTATGCCCTGTTTTTACCGGAAATGTTAAACACAGGTTACATAAAGGATTTGAAGACCCTTTTAACGCTGCAGGCAGTGAAGAAGAAAAAATGAAAGTTTACAGGAAAGTACGGGATCAGATCAAAAATGTTTTTAATGAAATGTTTGATGAATAAGGCTACAACTGTTTTTGAGGCGGAAAAGTAATTGTATATTTGGTGCCTGTATTATTTTCCAGGATGATATTACCGTCAATCTGTCCTACAAGTGTATTTACAAGCTGCAAACCAAGTGATTTAGTATTCCTGTAGTCAATATTTTTCGGAAATCCTATCCCGTTATCAGAGAGACTGATAATATATATACCTTCAGAATTTTTGTTCAGTTCAATAATTATTTCTCCTTTTTTACCATCCGGAAATGCATACTTTAGTGAATTTGATATTAGCTCATTAAGTATCAATCCGCACGGTATAGCATAATCAATACTCAGGTTCATGTTTTCTGATCTTACTGTAATTTTTATATTATCGGCACTGGTTTTAAATACTGTTATTAAATGGTCACAAAGCTGTTTTATATATTCGGAAAGATCAATTTCAGAAAAATCCTTTGATTGGTACAGTTTCTGATGCACCAATGCCATAGATCTTACCCGGTTCTGGCTGTCAATAAGAACATCAAGTGAATTTTCATCCTTAACATATCCTGATTGCAGCTTAAGCAGGCTTGATACAACCTGCAGGTTGTTTTTAACCCGGTGGTGAATTTCTTTTAACAGCAGCTCTTTTTCCCTTAATGACTGGCTTATTTTATCTTCAGCTTGTTTTCTGGCTGTGATATCTATCAGAATTCCGGATAAATATGATTTATTTTCGTTTACTTTTACCCTGAACATATGGTCCTCAATCCAGATATATTCTCCTGTTTTTTTCATTACTCTGAATTCTAAATTAAGAGTTTCATCTGTATTCTTTCTGTTCCATACGGAAATAGCTTCTTTAACCGCAGGTATGTCATCCGGATGTATAATATTGCCGAAGAAGTATTTACTTTTTAATATTTCTTCAGGTGTATATCCAATCATTTCTGCAATATTACCGGAAATAAAATCATGACCAAGCCCAGACTGGTAAATTACAACTTTTGGCAGATGTTTAAGTATTGCCGATAATTTGGTTTCGGTTTCCTGTATCTTTAATTCTGTTTTCTTCTGCTCGGTAATATCTATCATAATACCCGAAAAATAAGGTTTCCCGTTTTCGGGTGAAACTTCGAACATATGATCCTCAAGCCAAATGATTTCTTTTTTACTGTTATAAATCCTGAATGTACTGCTTAACACCCCTTTTGAACCGTTTTTTTTCCAGTCTATAACATTTTTATCATATACCTCAATATCCTCCGGAAGCATCAGCTTGCTGAAAAGCATTTTATCATCCATAAACTCATCTGCTGAATATCCCAGTATATCCATAATATTTTCGGAAACAAAATTCATATCGTCTCCAAATTCATATATAGCAACATTCGGCAAATTGTTCAGAACTGCTGCCAGCCTTGCCTGGGATTGTTTCAGCTTCTGTTCTGACTCTATCCTGTCGGTTATATCCACTACCTGTGCTATCTGCTGGTAAGGCTTTCCGGCTGAATCCCTTAATACGTTCAGCCTAAGCTCAACATATACGGTTTTACCGTTTTTATGAATGTATCTTTTTTCGAAATGAAAGTTAGTCCCGGAACCTTTTATAGAATGATTAATTACTTCATTTTCAATATTTAAATCATCAGGATGTGTGATATCTTCAAAAGTCATAGCTAAAAGCTCATTTTTTGAATAACCAACAATATCGCAGTATGCTTTGTTAACTTTAAGAAAATTTTTATCTAGGTCAGTTAAAGCCATTCCAATAGGGGCATTATCAAATATCATCTGCAGCTGCTGTTCGCTTTCCTTTAAAGCAACTTCAGCGCGTTTGCGTGCAGTAATATCCCTGCCTACTGTCTGGTATTCTGAAATATTGCCGTTTTCATCAAATATTGCCGTATCAGTCCATCTTAACCAGCGAACTTCACCGTCATTTTTTATAATCCTGTGGGTAAAATGGCCTACCGGGTTGTTTTTATTTAATGAAGAAAAGAATTTTGAAAATCTCTCAAGGTCTTCTACTGGCATTTGCGGTATGTAGCGTTTTCCGATAAGCTCTTTTCTGGATTTGCCGAAAAAATTACAATAAACATCATTTACATATGTAAATGTTCCGTCCGGCTTCCATCTTGTGATCATTTCTGACTGCTGTTCAACAAGTGTTTTATATCTTTCTTTGCTTTCCAGCAGTTCTTTTTCAACAAGCTTTCGCTCTGTCATATCAATTAGTACGCCGTATAAAGATCTTGCTGCTCCGTTCTCGTATGATATTGATACAATATCCTTGAACCACTTAACAGAACCGTCAACAGCAGTCATGCGGTACTCAAATTCATGGTCCCTGCTGCTTGATATATTGTATCGGCTGAAATCTGAAGCCCATTTTTTATCATCTTCGTGAAGGTGATTGAACCAGAAACCTTTAATAAACCATTCTTCTACAGGGTAACCTAAAATAGATTCAGCCATCCGGCTTATATATGTAAACCTGAATAACGTAAGATCGAATTCATAAGTTATAACATTTAATCCCTCTATCAGCTCCCTGAAGCGGTCTTTTTGAGCAGAAATAATTAAATTTTCTTTATAGTCCAAACTTATATAGTAATTGCATATTTAAAATAAAAAATAAATAGATGATTGTAATTAACGTATAACAGGGATAAAAAAAAATCTTAAACTTATGATATGCATAAGTTTAAGATTTTTAACTATATTTGAAGTATTTTATTTAAGTTTAAAATTGAACGGAACAGTAACCCATACTTTAACAGGTGTATTATTCTGAGGCCCGGGGTGAACATTAATTCAGATGCTTTTTCCCGTACTTCATTTTGAAATAATTCATGCCCCGATACAGAACCTACTTTAATAACATTTCCATCAGTTCCAACCAGTACTTTGGCAGTTACTTTTCCTTCAAGTCCTATTTCTACAGCAAGCTCAGGATATTCTATGCTGCTCCTTACCTGGGAGAGGTTTATACATTCAGGAATAACATCTACATCAGATATATCGTATGTAGTTTTCGGGGGATCTTTAATTACATCATTAATTTTATCATCAATCTTAACGTCGTCTATTTTTATATTATTATTACCTGCCAGAATTATTGTATCACCGGTTCTTGAAGTTGTAGTATTAATATTATTCAGCTCATCCTGTGTTTTAAGTACTACATCATCAGCATCTTTTCGTTTAACCGGTTCAGGCTGAAGTGAAGCAAGATCCTTTATCTTTTGAAATGTTTCATCCTGCTTAACCGGGGGAATATTATTATCCTCGATTGGAGGCGGTGTCATATCATAATCAGTAATATTTATCGGAGTCTTGGGATTAAAGGGTATTTCCCTGGCTTTTGACTGGTTGATATAGGCTACCAGCATATATGCAGCAATTAATGCAATATGAATGGTAACAGCAACAATAAATCCCTTTAAAGTATAGCCCTGTTGATGTTTTTTTAACTCAGGTGCCCCGTAGTTATCATTATTGATAAGAATAATATTGTCGTTCATATTAACCTCCTTAGCCTTTTGTTTTACAGGCTTTAATGATTATACACCGATATTTTATGAAAGTTCCTGTTTATAGTTTTAACTTGCTTTTTAATGAAGTATATTGGCTATTATTGAAATCAATTAAAAATTTGTATATTTTGCTTATTATGAATAAACAAAGATTTTATTTATTATTGGCGTTTTTACCGCTTTTTATGGTTTTTTTTAGTTCCTGCAGCAATAAAAAGGAAAATAAATTTAACGAAACTACAGGGGATAAAGAGCAAAAAGTAAAACAAAGCTCCGGAAGCGGAAGCCTGGTAAATTATGACCTGGCTGATAGCAACCCTCTAAAATTTGAATTATCATCACAGCTTACAGAAATATCAGGAATAACATTTACCCCTGATAACAGGCTGTTTGCTCATGGTGATGAGTATGCTGATATTTTTGAACTGGATCCTGCAACAGGAAGTATTATAAAAAAGTTTACACTGGGCTCACTGCTGGCAGTAAAAGGAGATTTTGAAGACCTTGCTTATGCGGGGGATAAATTCTTTTTACTTGAATCAAACGGAAAACTGTACGAATTCAATGAAGGAAATAACGGTGAATATATATCTTACAAGACACATAAAACATTTTTAACTTCAAAATATGATGTTGAAGGTTTATGTTATGATAATGAAACAAACTCACTGCTGTTAGCCTGCAAAGAGTCCGGCAGTAAAGAGCTTGGAAAAGATAAAGCTGTATATTCATTTTCACTTGATAATCTTGAGCTGGAAGAAATTCCGCGGTTTATTATTCCGTTTAAAGATATTAAAAATAATACTGCAGAAGGCAAATTTAATCCTTCCGGAATTGCCCGGAATCCGAAAAGCGGAACATTTTATATTATTGCAGCCAGGGGGAATACAATTGTAGAAATTTCAAAGACAGGAGAAATTCTGGATCAGGCTGATCTACCGCAAAATGTACACAGGCAGGCTGAAGGAATTGCATTTAAAAATGACGGTACTTTATTTATCAGTAATGAATCTTCCGGAAAAACCCCGATTATTATTGTTTACAGTCAGAAATGAGTTTTATAAAATATATTTCATTTGCACTTATACTTCTTTCCGGAATAATTATTGATAACTATTCACAGGAAAACAGTGATTGGTTCAGCGGATATAAGACAATTGTACCTGCAAAAGATTATGAAGCAGGTTTTTTGCATGAATTATTCTTCGGAGCACACTGGCGTGAACTCTGGATAACCCCGGTTAAAGTTGGTATTGTTGATCTGAATAAATACGGCGGCGGTTTAACCCCTACTGAAAAAGGCGGCGGCTTGCAGACAAAAGCCCTTAAATTCAAGGGGGCTGACGGAAAAGAATATAAATTCCGCTCCTTAGATAAGGATCCGAAGAAAACCCTTCCCTTGGAATTACAGGAATCGATAGCCAAAGATATAATACAGGATCAGATAAGCTCTTCAAATCCGTATGCCGGGTTTGTAGTGAATGAAATTCTGGATTCTGCCGGTGTTTTCCATTCAGAATATACCCTTGTGATGCTTCCTGATGATGAAAAGCTTGGCGAATTCAGAAATGAATTTAAAAACCTGGCGGGATTAATGGAAATTGTTCCTGATGAAAAACAGTTTGAAGGTTCTGAAAAAGTTATTGGCACGGTAAAGCTGCTTGACAGGTTTAACAAAGAATTCGATGAATCTGTAGACGGAAAAGCATTCCTGAAAGCAAGATTAATCGATATTTTTCTGGGTGACTGGGACAGGCACAAGGACCAGTGGAAGTGGGTCCGTTATGATGAAGGCGATAAAAAAATTTATAAGCCATTTCCGTTGGATAGAGACCAGGCATTTGCAAAGTTTGACGGATTATTGCCATGGATAGCAGAACAAAACCTTCCGCAGCTCAATAATTTCGGTTACAGTTACCCGGATATGAGATATATGACATGGAGCGGAAGATATATTGACCAGCGTTTCCTGGCATTTTTATCAAAAAATGAGTGGGATGAAGTTACTGCCGAAGTACTTTCTAAACTAACTAATGCTGTTATAGAAAATGCTGTTAAAAAGCTGCCGGAGGAAGTGTATTCAAAGGCCAAAGATGAATTGACCGGAAAGCTTAAATCACGCCGCAGCCAATTAAAAGAAGCTTCGCTGGAATATTATGAACACGTTAATAAGGTTGTTGATATTTATACAACAGATAAAGATGATTATATAAGAATTGGCTTTAACCCGGTTACCGGTATAGATTATGGAAATGATATGAAAGATTTTACCATGATAACCATATTTAAAAATGATAAGGATTCCGGAAAAAGCATGGAAAGTGTTTTAAGGCAAAAACGTTTTGATAATAATATAACAGATGAGATCAGAATATATGCTCAGGATGGCGATGATATCGTAGTATTAGGCGGCTCAGGTGAAAACACCCCGATTATAAGGGTAATAGGCGGTGATGGAAAAGATGAAATATTGAATTCAACAGATGAAACAGTATATTTTTATGACGATGGCAAAAAATCCGAAACAAAAGGCAATGTAGTTTGGGATAATGATAAATATTCACTGCCCTATGAAAAACCTCTTGAAGATTATAAAAAGAAAAAAGAAAATTTATCCGGGGATGAAAAAGATAAATATGAAGATCTTATCGGAAATTTAAGATATGATGTACAGCCGCCCCCGGATAAATTCCAGTTTACATCCTTTTTTCCGGTATTTAACTATTCTCCTGATACAGGTCCTTTTTTGGGTGGTACATATACATACACAAAATACGGCTTCAGGATGAACCCGTATTTATATAAGCTGAAATTAATGGCAGGTTATGCACCTGAAAAAAAGAACATAACAGGGCTTGTTGTTGACCTGGACCTTGACTTTCTTGGTATTGTAAAAAATTCTGCGGTAAATTTTCATATAAGAAAATCAGGGATACAGGTTAATAATTATTTTGGCCAGGGCAATAATACGGTTTACCGAAAAAGCGCAGAAGATTCAGGTAATTATAAACTGCAGAATGAAGAATATTTGTTCAATCCTTCGGTAACATTCCCTAATAATAAGAACCTCAAGCTGAATATTGGTTTAATTTATAAAAAATTTGATGTTATAATGGATGATGACGCCTTGAATTTAAAAGTTTTATATCCTGATATTGAAACCAATTTAATTGGTGTATCTGCAGGTATTGAGCTTGATAAACGTGATCATCCTTCAGCACCGTTCACCGGTTATTATTTTAGCGTAACTGGCGGATTTTTCCCTGAAATATTTGATAATAATTTTAACTTTGGGAAAGTTACTGCTGATATGCGCGCTTATTTTGGATATAAACAGAATGTTTCTTTAGCATTAAGACTAAGAGGCGAAAAAATTTTTGGTGATTTCCCGTTTTTTGAATCTGCTTTTCTCGGCGGTTCAAAACTTCACAGGGGATTTCCAAGTGAAAGATTTGCAGGTGACGGTTCATTGCTTGCTTCAGCTGAAAGCAGGCTGAAGCTTTTCAGCATGAATTTTCTGCTTCCTGAAACTTTCGGTATATTCGGATTTGCTGAAACCGGAAGGGTATTTTTAAATGGAGAAAATTCTGAAAAATGGCATACAGGTTTCGGCGGAGGTATTTATATGTTTTTAATAAACCGTGATATTACTTTTAAGCTTACTTATGCCCGCTCTGTGGAAAAAGATTATTCAATATATTTTGGAACAGGATTTGGTTTCTGATACTCTAAAAATTGTATATTAAACTGAAACCGTTGAAAGAAGGGTATAATGAAATACCCCCGCCTTTTCGTTTCATTTTTCTTTTTTCATTTTCTTCGCGTTCACGCTCTCTTGCCAGTACAAATTTTGCGGAGCCGTATCCAAGGGCTGCACCGAAAATTACATCGCTTATCCAGTGTTTATCATTATAAAGCCTTGCATAGCCTGTTAATGCAGCAAAACCGTATAATACTACTCTAGCCCACCATGTATCAATCTGTTCTGCCAGAATAGTAGAAGTGGTAGTTGCTACCACCATATGACCTGAAGGGAATGACTGCGTATCACCTGCAGTGCTGAACCATGAAAACTCGTATTGGCTGCCGTTTGATGATGTAAAAGGCCTGTGCCTTCCGAATAAATATCTCATTCCCATTGTAACAGTACCAGAATATGCAAGTGCCTGCAGCAGCATTCTTCCGGTTTTTCTGATTTCACTTTCCCGGGTAACCAGGCCCGTTGTATATAATATTCCCCCGAAAATACTCGGGTACTGCACAAAACCGTAAAACGTTGGGCCATCCCAGAAATCACCGTTATATGTTGCAAAATCCCTGCGTGAAACCGCTTCCCTGAACTCCCTGTCAGCAGCAGAAGATAAAACTGTTCCGGTTATTACTCCCGATGTTATCAGAATATTTTTAGTGCTCCTGAAAGGTTCAATAAAATAATTTCCCCAGTCAGCTCCAAAACATGAGGCATCATAGCTTAAATCCTGCCATACAGTGGTTTTTTTTGGTTTTCTGAATTTATTAAGGTCAGTTGAATCGGTATATGTTGTCATTTGTATCAGAAAAATCAATATTGCGGCAGCAATGACCCTTTTTTTCAAATTTTATTGAATGATTTAATTAAAAATAATTTCATAAATTAATGGGAATTATTAACATAGACAAGCATATAATAAGGTAATGTCATTAAAAGCAAATACGATAGCTAAACTAAAACAGTTTTAGCGGTAACATTATTCGGGATTGTTATAGGGCCGTTGTTCACGGTTATTGCGTTTGGTTTTGAATTTGACAGGGCTGTTAAAGGGCTGGTTGCTGGTTTTTTGATTACGTTCCTCAGCGGATTGTTTGAAAAATTTGTGTTTGAAACCAGGTTCAGGAAACTGAATTTTTCTATTGTTTTGCTTTCAAGGACTTTGTTCTACATATTTATAATTTCATTTTCCGTTATAATGGTTTGGGTTGTACACGAAAGTATGATTAATAACAGGGGATTAATAGAAACAATCAACAATGATGATTTCAGGTATTTCATTACACGGGGTGACTTTCCATATATTTTCATATTTGCAATAACTATCAGCTTTTTGGTAAATTTTCTGTTTCAGCTTAATAACCTGCTTGGCAAAGGGGTTCTTCTGAACTATATTTCCGGCAGATATCACAAGCCCAAAAGTGAAGAGCGTTTCTTTATGTTCCTTGACCTTGAAGCATCAACAACAATTGCTGAAACAATTGGTCCGCTTAAGTATCATGAATTTATCAACAGTTTTTTCTTTGATTTAAGCGACCCGGTAATTGAATCTAAGGGTGAAATTTACCAATATGTTGGTGATGAAGTTGTAATTTCATGGAAAAAACCAAACGGAATTAAAAACAGCAATTGTATAAAATGCTTTTTTGAGATCCGGAATAAAATAGAAAAGCTGCAGGAAGGTTACATCAGAAAATTCGGACTCATTCCGGGGTTTAAAGCTGGGGTGCATTTCGGGGAAGTGGTTATTGGAGAAGTGGGTGATTCCAGAAAAGAAATAGTTTTCCATGGTGATGTTATGAATACTGCTTCCAGAGTGCAGAATATGGCTAAACAGCTTAATAAACAGCTTTTGATATCTGATGAAGCCCTGAGATTTTTGGATCCGGGCAAAGATTACACTTTAAATGAAATGGGGGTTTTTAAACTAAAAGGCAAGGAAATTGAAACAGTAATTTATGAAGTAGTAAATAAATAATTGTATTATTTTTTACTTTCCAGGTTTTTTATGTAATCAAATATCTCGTACTGTGACCTGTGCTCATATTCACTCTGCGATATTCTGTATTGGTTGGTTTGTTTTTCATCAATAATTCTTGCTTTTACATTATCATTCAGCTTAATATTAACAATTTGTTTAATTATATTTTTCAGGTTTTCATCATAAACCGGGAACCCAACTTCTATTCTTCTTGATAAATTCCTTTTCATCCAGTCAGCGCTTGCAAGGTATATTTTTTCCTTCCCCCCGTTGTTGAATATATATACCCTGTCATGCTCAAGAAACCTGTCCAGAATGCTTGTGATATTAATATTTTCACTCAATCCTTTAATTCCGGGAATTAGGCAGCAAATACCGCGGACGATCAGATTTATTTTAACTCCTGCGCTGCTGGCTTCGTATAGCTTTTTGATTATTCTTTCATCTTCTAGACTGTTTATTTTTGCAGTAATGGCTGCTGGTTTGCCCTGACGGGCGAATGATATTTCATTTTCTATCATTGCAGTAAATCCCTGTCTCATACCATACTGCGCCACCAACAGATGCCTGAACTGAAATTCAGGTTTTTTGCCTTCAAGATACTCAAACACATATTTTACTTCGTTTGTTAATTCTTTATTTGCTGTAAAAAAGCCAAAATCCGTATACAACCTTGCAGTTTTCTCGTTGAAATTTCCAGTTGAAAGATATGAATAAATTACCTCTTTATTACCTTCAGTTCTGGTGATCATAGCAAGTTTTGCATGTACTTTTAATCCGGGCAGGCTGTATAACACTTTAACGCCTGCTTTCTGCATTTCTTCCGCGCTTTTTATATTGATCTCTTCATCAAACCTGGCTTTAATTTCTACAAATGCTGTTACATCTTTGCCCCTGTGTGCAGCTTTTATAAGCGCATTTACTATTTTGGAATCCTTTGCTACCCTGTATTGTGTGGTTTTGATCGAAGTTACAGCGGGGTCGCTTGCTGCCTGTTCTATTGCATGTATTACATGGTCATATGAATGGTACGGAAAGTACAGAAGCCTGTCCTTTTCTTTAACTGTTGAAAAAATATCCTTATTTTTTTCAAGCTCCCTGGATTTAAGCGGTTTCATATCCTGGAAATTCAGCTCTTTTAATCCTGGATTCGGGAAATTAAAAAAATCGCTGAAATTATGGTATTTTCCACCGGGGAAAAGATCTTCATCACTCAGTAGTAAAACATCTTTTAGAAAATTTAAAAATGACTGGGGTATTGTTTTGTCATACAGAAACCTGGAAGGCGCTCCGCTGGATCTTTTTGCAAGGCTTTTTTTGATCTTATCCAGAAGGTTTCCCTGGAACTCATCATCTATATACAGCTCAGCATCCCGTGTAAGTTTTACTGAAAATGATTCGTGTACATTGTATCCGTAAAATATCTGCGGTAAAAACAGCCTTAAAATATCATCAAGGAAAATAATATAATTGTTGTTTCCAACTTTTGGCAGCAGTATAAAGCGTTCTATATGGTTCGTTGGTATTTCAACAATAGCGTACTGGTATCTCCTTTTCCTGGGTTCTTTTCCTGCTGTCCCGTTCCGTTTTGATGAAAGCTTAACAGCAAGGTAAAGCCTGTTGTTCCTCAGGAACGGCGTGATTTTTTTCCTGGCTATTATCATAGGCATTATATGAGGGATTACCTGAACATTGAATATTTCAGATACAAATTCTTTCTGCAGAGTATTCAGTCCGGTCTGGTCGATAAGAAAAATATTATGCTTTTCAAGCTCTGGTTTAATTACATTGGCATAAATATCACCGTATTCTTCCTGCATTTTAACAACGGTTTTGTGAAGCTTTTCAAGCAGCTTTTCAACATCAAACTTAAGTTCTTTTTTAGGCTTCTTTTTCAGGTCCATAAGGGCTCTTAAAGATGCAACCCTTACCCTGAAAAATTCATCAAGATTACTGGAAAATATTGCCAGGAATTTAATTTTTTCGTAAACCGGTGTCCTTGGGTCTTTTGCTTCCTGCAGTACCCTGTGGTTGAATGATAACCAGCTTAACTCTCTGTTGAAAAATTTCGGTTCCATTATTTTTCAGCGTCTTTCCCTGTAAAATTATCCATAATTAATTTTTGAACATTTTGGGAAAAATAAAAAATTCTGTTTTTCCCTTTAAATCAGTTACGTTTTTCCAGTTATCAGTTTTAAATTTTATTTTAACAATTCCGCAGGTCGGTATATTCTCAATTTTCAGATCACCAATAAAATTAGCAAAATCAGTAATTCCGTAATTATGACTGAAAAGCATAATGCAGGTATTACTATTGTGAGCTTTTTTAATTACAGATATAAAATCATTGATATCTGCCATGTAAAGCTTATCATCTTTTTCAATTTTTCCGGTTTTGTAACCGGTTTCTTCAGCGATAATTTTTGCAGTATCATAAGCACGTTTTGCCGGGCTGGAAATTATCAATGAAGCAGATTCATTTTTATCACGTAAAATGCTGCCCATTAACGGTGCATCTTTTTTGCCCCGTTTGTTCAGCGGGCGGTCTTTATCGGAAAGCCCCGGGTCTTCCCAGCTTGATTTTGCGTGTCTTATAAGAAAAAGTGTAAGCATAAAATATAAAAATAACTAAATAAATTATTAATAACACTGTTTTTATGAATTCAATTAGTTAAATTTAGGCTTAACCTGTTAAAAATTTTTGTATATAAATATTTTTGTTAGAAATTATTCCGGTTTGTTAAGATGACCAGGGAAATATTAAGAAAATTCCGCATTCCTTTACTACTTCTTTTTATTGTGCTTCTATCAGGTACTGCCGGGTACTGGGTTGTTGGAGGCGGCAAATATACTTTGCTTGACTGCTTATATATGACAGTAATAACAATACTTACTATTGGGTACGGAGAAATAATTGACCTTACTAACAATTCCTGGGGCAGATTATTCACTATAATTATAGCCTTTACAGGCATCGGTACAGCTACTTACATTATTTCAACATTTACAGCATTAATTGTAGAAGGACAGCTTAAAGAAACTTTTAAAAAACGGCGTATGGAAAAAAATATTAAGAAACTTTCAGAACATTATATTGTATGCGGTGCCGGAAGAGTCGGCTCGGTTATTTTTAATGAGCTTTACTCAACCGGAAGGAACTGTGTGGTAATTGACAGGGATGAAGAAATAATCCAGATTATATTGGAAAAATATCCTGACCTCATTGCAATTGCAGGCGATGCAGACCTTGAAGAAGTACTGGATAAAGCCGGGGTTAAATCTGCTGCCGGAATCTTCGCCGCAACAGGCGATGATAACCAGAACCTTGTTATCAGCCTGACGGCTAAATATATTAATCCGAATATAAGGGTTGTAGCAAGGTGCCTGGAAGCTGCCAACCAGCAGAAAATGCGGAAAGCAGGTGCCGATACAGTTATTACCGAAAATTATATTGCAGGCATGCGTATGGCTTCAGAAATGATCAGGCCTGCAGTTGTCAGCTTTCTGGATAAAATGCTGGCAGATAAAGATAAAAACCTGCGGGTTGAGGAAATAACTGTCGGTTCTAAATTTTCAGGTAAAAAAATTGCTGAAATTGAAATGGATAAGTTTAATGATACTTTGATTCTTGCCGTTACTCATGAGAATAACTGGACCTACAGTCCCAAAGGAGATTTTAAACTCAATGACGGTTCAAGCATAGTCGTCATCACAACTCCTGCAGAAAGAGAAAAACTGCTTCAACATCTTAAATAAAAAATTAGTTCAGCAGGTCAAAAGGCTGTGTATGCTGCTGCGGATTAAAAATGAATGCAATTGTATATGCTATAACTGCAGCAATTAACCCGTACATAAATATATTGTAACATATCCTTAAATATTTATACTTCCTTCCAAGTACCTGGCCTAAAAAATAAAAATCTTTTATCATGCTTCCGTAAAGATATTCTTTATCATGCATTAGTTTATCCATACCCCACTGAAAATCTCCCAATGGCATATTGAAAAAGTTGCCGAAAAACAGAAGGTTTGTTTTTTTCTCTTCAATATCCTGCTTGGTAAATGTTCCGGAGGTGATATTGGGACGCGTAACAAAAACAGCAAAAATTATACAGGTCAGGCAAACTGCAAGTAAAATGAATGTTGGAGCTATTAAATAAGGATATTCTACCAGCTTACGCAATAGTGTAGTTACAATAATTCCAATAATCAGTGTGTTTATACTGATCATAATGTTTGCTTTACTGTCTGCCATAGCAGAAAATTCCACATGCGTTCTTACTGTATTGCGGAACATAGTTTCAATACCGCGTTCAGCCACTTTTGCAGCTTCCTTCTTTAGAGCAATTTTTTCTTTTTCTACTTCAAGCTTTTCTTCAACTTTTCTTGAGGATATTTTCTGTTTTTCTATTTCAAGCTTTTGTTTATCAAATTCTATCTTAGCTAAACGTGCTTTTTCTTCTTCGGACTGCTTTAAAATTTTTTTTATACAGCTTTTGTGCCTGGAATAAATTTGTACCTTGTACCGGAGTAAGTTTTTTACGGGCATATGAAGTAAAAAA
>LLZO01000015.1 GCA_001567545.1 Candidatus Tepidiaquacellales bacterium OLB5 | reverse complement strand
GGAGGAAATATGGTAGAAATTAATACTGCATATACAGGCAGCCTGCACTGCAAAGTTACACATAAGCCAAGCGGTGTTGCAATTGAAACTGATGCGCCGGTTGATAACCGCGGCAAAGGTGAAAGCTTTTCGCCAACCGATCTGCTTGCTGCATCGCTGGGTGTCTGCTATTTAACTACTATGGGAATTGCAGCCGAAGATAGGGGTATTAACATGACAGGCGCAACCTGCAGGGTTGAAAAACATATGAGCACAGATTCACCCCGCCGCGTTGCAAGGCTTGTAGCTGAAATTTTAATGCCTGCCGGCATTCCGCTGGATAAACGGGGAATACTGGAAGCAGTTGCGCTGCACTGCCCGGTTTCAAAAAGCATTCATCCTGATATTGATGTTGACCTGAAGCTGCACTTTGCAGACGGGCAGGATATGGAAGAGCATCACCATCACGCAGAAAAATGATCAGGCTTTGTTTCTGCTGATAAGCTTAGATGCAATGTAAATGCTTATTGCTGCAACCGGCAGCGACCCAACAAGGTCAATTAAATAGTGCTGGCGCAGGTAAACCGTTGCTATTGCAAGCAGTGTGCCAAGCGGAAGTGTGCAGAACCAGAAGTATTTTCTCCTGTAAAGGTAAGCAAAATAATTTGTAATTAATATTATCCCGAAATGCATGCTGGGGAAAGTATTCCGAACAAACGATTCCCTTAAATATTTCCCTAAATTCTCAAGATATGTATTTGTTAAAGGCGTAAGTCCCTGCAAGGGAACAGTATAATGTTCCGGGTAAGCTATATCCGGACCGGCAGCAGGCAGGGCAAGGTAAAAAATAAATGCCCCGTACCATCCCAGTACAATTGCCAGAAGGTAATTCCGTGCATTTAAAAAAGCTTCCTGCTTTTTGCTGAAGAACAGCAGAACAAATGTTAACGTTGGCAGAACATAATATGAAAAATATGAAAGTGTTAATACCTCCGTTAATCCTTTACTGATAAATTTTTCAAGCCAAACCGTGATATCAAACCCAAAAAACATATAATCCCATTTCAGCAGGAGGTAGTCATAATCATTGGGATTAAGCTTATGAACAAATACCTGAAATGCGCTGAATATAATTCCGTAAAGCGGTATGTGCAGGTAACTTCTCAGGAATTTCAGGAACTTTAAAGGGGATCTGTTTTGATAAAAGACAATGATAATAAATAACAATAACGATACAGCAGGTGTGATTAATACAGAAATGTCATTTATTATTCCGGTTGTAACATAATAAGCAAGAATAAATAAAGTAATTCCTGAAAACAGCAGGGCTGTTATATCTTCGGGGTAAAATTTATTTTTTCTGTCAGGAGATTTTTCCACTTTATGTGCGTGAATTCAATGCTTCTTCCATTTCCTTTAGCTGCTCAATTGAATTCACACCGGTTACTTCAAGCTCATCATTGGTAACTACAGTGCCGGTTTTTTCTTTGGGGATAAAGCGGAATATATCGGTAAGATAATACTCCTTCTGGCTGTTTTCAGGCGATATCTTCGATAAGGCATCGAACAATACTTTTGAATTAACAATATATATTGCCGGGTTAATTTCTTTTATTTTTTTCTCTTCTTCGGATGCATCTTTTTCTTCGACAATTCTGTTGAAATTGCCTTCGGCATCACGGACTATCCTTCCGTAACCGTATGAATTCTGAAATACAGTTGTTAAAAGTGTTGCATCATTATTATTGCTGAAATGTTCATCAATCAGCTTTTCAACTGTTTCATATTTCAGCAGGGGAACGTCGCCTGAAAGTATCAGTACTTCACCGTCAAAATCTTTCAGCAGGCTTTCTGTCTGGATAACTGCATGGCCCGTACCAAGCTGCTCTTCCTGCACTGCATACTTAATTTCTTTTCCCGGAAATTTACTGTTCAGATAATTTATGACCTGCTCGCGGTGATGCCCTACAATTGGCACAACAAGCTCTGCATTAACCCTAAAAGCCAGCTCAACAACATAATCAATCATAGGGCGGCTGTTAATTTCAAACATAACTTTCGGCTTATCGGGTGATTTCATCCGCTTGCCAAGTCCGGCAGCCAGTATTGCAACAGCAAGCTTTTTGTTCCTGTCTCCTTCGGTTTTCCTGACTTTTTTCATAAGCTCGGCAAGCTTTCCCTCGAGGAAAGCAGAATTTTTATTGTGAAAATCAGTATCGGTTATCGGCATATATTTCCGGGAAAATGCGGGGGTTTAAAATTATAAGGTTAATGTTTTCAGTTCTTAAATTTCAGCAGGTGTTCTTTTTGTTTATTTTTCCAGCCGGCCTGTGATTCATAATCAACAAAATAAATTTTAAGATCTGCCTGTGATTCGTAATCAACAAAATACAGCTTAAAATCAGCCTGGCTTTCATATTCAACATTATACCACAAACCGTCTTTGTTCGCCTGTGATTCATATTTTACCATGTAAACAGTCAGGTCAGCCTGAGACTCGTATGAAACAACATATACTTTAAGATCAGCCTGTGATTCGTATTTTACTTTATACATTTTCTGGGCAAACACCTGCCCTGTAATAAACAAAGCTGCAAACAGTAAAAACAATATATTTTTTTTCATGGAAGCCTGTAGTTTAACTTTCCGGTGTTATACTTCTAAAATTTCGTTAGTGTGTTTAATATCTTTGATTTTGTTATCTTTATCCATTAAAATAATGGTGGGCTTAAATGTTTTAAGCTCTTCTTCCGTGTAATTTGCGTATGTGATAATAATTATATGATCGCCGACAGCAGCATTTCTTGCAGCAGCGCCGTTAATACAAATTGTTCCGCTTCTGCGTTTGCCCTGTATTGCATAGCTTTCAAACCTTGAACCGTTATTGATATTTACTACCTGTATTTTTTCATAAGGTATTATATCAGCTGCATCCATCAGGTCAGCATCTATAGTAACGCTTCCTTCATAATACAGTTCTGCCTGGGTAACAGTTGCCCTGTGCAGCTTTGATTTACACATTATTCTTTCCATATTTGTTGCCTTTCTTTATCCGTAAAATACTATAAAACCGGTCAATTTATTGCCGGACTACAAAATTAACGCTTAATTACAATATTATCAATCAACCTAACCTTGCCGAACCTGACGGCCAGACTTACCAGAATTTTATCAAATTTGAAGTTTTTCAGTGATTTTATCTCTTCCAGCGTATCATAATCATTAAACGAAATATAATCTATTTTTGTTGCCGTTTTCCTTGATTTGATAAGCTTGCTCATTTGAGAGCGCAGAAAATCAATATCCCTGTTATAATTTTCAAGCATTATCTTGCGTTTTGCATATTGTAAAGATTTATAAAGATATGGCGCATCTGCCCTCTGCTCGTTTGTCAGGTAAACATTCCTTGAGCTCATTGCCAGCCCGTCAGCTTCACGGATAGTCGGGGCAATTACGATCTTATTGTTTACGTTAAGGTCTTTAACCATTTTTTTTATTACAGCAGCCTGCTGAGCATCTTTCTGCCCGAAGACAGAAAAATGAGGCTGTACTATATTAAAAAGTTTAAGTACAATTGTAGTTACGCCTTTAAAATGTTCAGGGCGAATCTTACCTTCAAGCCCTGAAGTTAATTTTTCAACAACTGCATAAGTTGAAAATCCCCTGGGATACATCATTTCATCCGAAGGGTAAAAAATATAATCAGCGCCTGCATCTTTGCAGAGCTTTTCATCCCGCTTAAAATCACGCGGGTAGCGTGATAGATCTTCAGTTGGGGCAAACTGCAGGGGATTTACATAAATGCTTACAAAAACAATATCTGCTTTTTTGCGTGCTTCTTTAATTAATGATAAGTGCCCGTTATGGAGAAAACCCATTGTGGGGACAAAGCCGATTATTTTATTCTTTGATCTGAGTTTTGAGGTAAGGTTTTGTGTCTGACTGATAGTGCGCAGTATTTTCATTACAGGATAGCCGGTTTATAGTCTATTTATCATGCATATAAACCATAAACTGGTACAGTTTATCCTTCAGGTCTTTCCTGTTCACAACACAGTCCAGGAAACCGTGCTCCTGCACAAATTCAGCATGCTGGAAACCTTTAGGCAGGTCTTTGCCTGTAGCCTGTCTAACTACACGGGGACCTGCAAAACCAATAAGCGCATCAGGTTCGGCAATATTAACATCACCCAGCATGGAAAAGCTGGCGGATGCTCCGCCTGTTGTTGGATCTGTTAAAACAGAAATGTAAGGAAGCTTATGCTCTGCAAGCTTGGCAAGCCAGGCAGATGTTTTTGCAAGCTGCATAAGCGAAATTGCAGCTTCCATCATTCTGGCGCCTCCGGATTTTGAAATAATTATATATGGGCATTTTTCCTTTATAGCTTTCTGGATTCCGCGGGCAATTTTTTCACCTACTACAGAACCCATCGAGCCGCCGATAAAATTAAAATCCATTGCGCTTATGACACACTCTTTGCCGTTAATTTCGCCGTGTGCATTCCTGATAGCATCATACAGCCCGGTTTTTTTTATTGTGTCGTTTATCCTGTCTTTATACTTTTTTGTATCAACAAAATCCAGCGGATCCTTTGAAATTACTTTTTTGTCAAGCTCTTTATAATCACCTTTATCAAAAAGCAGCTTAAAATATTCTTCGCTTCCTATCCTGAAATGGTAATCGCATTTAGTACAGAGGTAATAGTTGTTTTCCCACTGTTTTTTGTGCATAATTTCATCGCACTTCGGACATTTTATCCAGTGGCCTTCTTCAAGCTCCTTTTTTTCCTGTGTTGCAATATTCTGTTTTGTACGTTTAAACCATGCCATCGTTTTTTTCCTCTGAATATCCTGAAATTGAGTTAAGGTTTCTTTAAATTAAATTCTTTTATATAAAACGGCTGAACTTTCTGCGAGTCTATCAAATAGCCTTCATTAAAATATTTAACTGCCAGGTTTGCCAAAGATTCAGGCTCAGAAGCACCGTTTTTTAAATTAATTATGCTAAAATAGCAATGTTTTAATTGAGTTTCATCGTCAAAATCTCCCACAACTACAGCTTCATTATTAAGCAATTTTGATATATTTTCAATATTTTCTGCGCCAAAAGAAGAAATTATACCCTTTTCAATTACCGCATAATAATATTCCGGCAGTTTTGAAGGAATAATAACGCAGTATTTTTTTGTGCTGTCTGAATCAGGTACACGCTGAAGCATAAGCTCAAAATTATTTACAGGTATCAATGGTTTGTTTATTCCGAATACTATTCCCTTGGCAAGGGATAAACCCACCCTTATGCCGGTAAACGAACCGGGGCCAATTGTTACAGCAATTGCATCAAGCTCTTTAAAGCTTATCCGGGATGATAAATTCACAAGGCAGTTAATAAGGTTATCCGGCTTTCCTGCAGTATTGCTGCTATTGAATTCATTTGAATAAACTGTACTTAAACCGTTTCCGTCATATAATGAAGCAAATGGATTTTTATCACCGGAATTTATAAGCAGCAGTTTCAAACTTTAGGTCTTTCTATTTTTATCCAGCGGTGTTCTTCACTTTCTTCCGTATGTGCAAGCCTGATCTTTATCGTATGGTTTGGCAAAAGTCTTTCAGCATGTTCTGGCCATTCAATTAATATTATATTTCCGCTGTTAAGGTAATCTGTAAATCCCATGGAATTAATTTCATCCTCCGTTTTCAGACGGTACAGGTCAAAGTGGTATACAGTTCCTGCAGTTCCGGAATAATATTCATTTACTATCATAAATGTAGGAGAGTTTACATTATCCTCCACTCCAAGCCCTTTGCATATACCTTTTACGATCCTTGTTTTGCCTGAACCAAGCTCACCATAAAGCGCAATAACATCACCGTTTTTCAGTGATTCAGCAATTTTTT
>LLZO01000014.1 GCA_001567545.1 Candidatus Tepidiaquacellales bacterium OLB5 | reverse complement strand
CTTGATTTTTCAAGGCAGTTGAATATTCTTGCAAGAGCTACCGGGGCGTACTGGCTTGTCTTATAACTGCTTACTACTTCTTTATAGTGTGTTATAGCATCTGTGTAGTTACCTGACATTTCTTCTGTGTATGCCTGTGTGAACAGGTCTTCAGGGGTGGGATTATCGCCAAGTGTTTTGGTAAATACTGTATCATATAAACCCCAGCCAATTGAGTTTAACTCTGATCCGTCTGTAGCCGGAAGGCTTGTACCATTGAACGGATTGCTGTAATCAGCATATCCGCCTGATATATCGAACAATGATGAATTCGGCGGATTATCATACCAGTAGTTTATTCTTGCAGGTACTTCTGTGTATAAGAATGTAAAATTACCGTTAAGATAATCTGAACCGTTTACTATTATTTTATTATAACCTGAGTCAATTAGCGGATAACAGTCAGCAAATCTTATACCGCTGTTTGTTGGATATCCGGTAATATTGTTATTGCCACCAAGCCATCTTAGTGTTGATGAGGATATTACAGGCTTCATAACAGGCATAGAGCTGTTTACAAGGTCAATATTGGTTATATATGCATCAATAAGTGAGTTTTTAAGCAGGTAAGGCGATGAATAAGAGCCATATATTGATTTCTGGAAGTTATTTACTGTATTGTATTCAATTGTACCGTTTGAGTTATCAAGATATATACCAGTTCCTGTATTGCTGTAGCCTGTAATTACATTGCGTGCTATGTATTCACTTGATTGCAGCAAAGATATACCTGTATTAACATAATTTATGTTATTATCACAAATTACAACACCGCCTGCGGGGCAGTATTCTGCAATAATACCTGCGGTAAATCCGGCACTGCCTGTTTTAACCGCATTGCAGCCATTAACAAGCACATTATAGCTGTTATTTACATAAACATAGTTAAGCAGTTCTGTACTTGTAGAGTTTTTAAATATGCAGTCACTAATTTCAACAGCGCCGGGTGAGCCGAACGG
>LLZO01000013.1 GCA_001567545.1 Candidatus Tepidiaquacellales bacterium OLB5 | reverse complement strand
TCAGCCGGCGGAAAAAGCATCAGGGATTTTTTCCTTGGTGAAGAAAGGGATTTCTATTACCTGGTGATACTTAAAATTTCGGGGATGACATTTTCCGGTTTTGCCCGGCAGTCACAGGTAAATGCTGACTATACATTTACGCAGAACAAATGGCACGTTAAGCTAACATGCAAGGATGTGCTTATGGAGTGGGCAAAACGCTGCGAAGCAGCATCAAATGCAACAATAAATTTTGCCAACGGTGAACAGCTTACGTTCGAGGAATACATTCCCCGCCACTTTGCAGGGCTTACTTCAACTGTGGTATTAATTGAGCTGCCTCAGAAAACATATCTTGAGCGGCTGAGGGAGCTTTATCCGAACATTCAGTATTGCTATGCGCTTGGCGACTACAGGAATTTTATCACAGGGCAGGATAACATCAGCCGCTGGGAGACATTCAAAGAGCTGGCTAAGGGGCTTGGATTCAATTTTGAAATGTATGTTAATGAAGGCACTGAAACAACTTCAGAGCCTGAATTTATTTTTAAGATATTTTTTATCAGTGATCTTCTGGAAGCTGAAGCAATTGAACCTGAAATAATTGAGATGTCAGAATCAATTTCACCTCCCAGGCTTAACTGGCTGTTCCTTAAATACAGGAGTATAGTATTCAGTGAAGGTGAATATTCAGACGGCATATTTTTCAGCAAAGATGAAGTATTTCAGAGTGATACAAATCACGGTGACGGAGTAACGCTGTATCCTTCATGTGTGCTTACATTCAGGGGTAAATCACTCAGCTACATTAACGAGAATCAAATTACAGAAAAGAGGATAATCCGTGATGTAGATTTCACCGAGCTGCCGCTGAAGCTGTATCATTATGATTTAAGTACGGGTGCTCCAATAGGAAAATTATATCCTTTAAACGAAGCTCTTGGCGGTGGGATAGCTTATGCTAGGATATTTAATTGTGCGAGAGTACATAATAATGAACCAGATGTTTATGATTATATTCCTATTCAAGAGAACAGTATCATACAATATATTAACACTTTATATACAAATAAATTAGATTTAAATATAAAAATTAAGCTTATAGAGAATATTTCATTAACCAAATGGAATAAAATCAAAATAAATAATTATAGCTTTATAACAAATGCTTTATTTAATATTTCATTAACTAATAATATTATCGATTTACAAATTTCAAGGTTTAACAATTTTAATATTTGAAAGTTTTAATAAATCCATTGGTTGTATCACCTCTGCTCATTTGAACATACAATTTTAAAAAAATAAATTAGATCCAACAATATTAATAGTATGTAAATTGTTTAAACTTGAATGATGGTTATTTAATGTGTCAATAAAAAAAAATTTGTACTATCAAATGCAATTACTCTATACATAGCTAAAGTTGATATTGAATCCGCATTAGTTGTACAATTAAATGTTAATTTTATATTTTGTGAATTATTAATAACAATATTTTGTATCCTTAGCTTCTAAATTACTTGTTAAATAAATGCTCATACTATCCATACTAAAAAATCACAGTTTCACCGCCTGTACCGGAATTATTGGTTGTATTATCATCACCGCATGAATAAAATATTACAGCCGCTGCAAAA
>LLZO01000012.1 GCA_001567545.1 Candidatus Tepidiaquacellales bacterium OLB5 | reverse complement strand
TAAAATACCTTCAGGATATAAAGAGACTTTTCCGGCTTTGCAGTCACTTATATCAAGCCAGTATGCATTGCACCAAACATCACCTTCGGTAACCGTTATCTCATTTTTATCGTACAATCCCCTGTCTTTAAATTCTGCATCATACACCATAACAATTTCATGTCCGGCTTTGCCTTCATATGTAAAAATATTTTCCACAGTACACAAATACTTCAGGTTAATGATTTCCTGGTTTGTTTCTTCCATTATCTCGCGTTTCAGCGCATCAGTGCTGTGTTCTCCGAATTCTATCATACCGCCAAGCGGCCGGTAAAATTCATTCTGTTTTACCGAATCAACACCTTTGGCAGCCAGAATCCTGCCGTTATTGCTGAACAGGCAAATAACTAACGGACGTGTAAATTCATGCCACTTTCTGACCATAATTTATTTTACAAAACTTAAAGTTATTCCGTCATCAATCGGTATTAAAATTGATTCTACCCGGGAATCGTTTGCCGCAAGCTTATTATAGGCAATAATTCCCTGCGCACCCGGACCCGGTTCCGGGTCAATTACTTCTCCCCGTCTTAATGTGTTATCAGTAATTATCAGTCCGCCGGGTCTGACCATATTAATCACTTTATTAAAATAATTAACACAGTTTTCCTTATCAGCATCAATGAACACCATATCGAATGTTTTTCCTGCCAGCAGATCCAGGGATTCCAGTGCTTTTCCGCGAATCAATGTTATTTTGTTTTCAAGCCCGGCCGTGCTGAAATTCTTTTCAGCTTCATCGGCATGTTCATTAGTCAGCTCAAGTGTTATAACACTGCCGCCCGGAGGCAATGCCCTTGCCATCCATATTGAGCTGTAACCTGTTAAAGTGCCTATTTCAAGCACATGTTTTGCGTTTATCATTTTAATGAACATTCCCAGCAGCTTGCCTGTTTCAGGCGATACCTGTATCACAGGCAGATTTTTATCAGCAGTATTCTTTACAACCTGCTTTAACAGGTCATCTTCTTCAATAAACGTCTCAGTAATATATTTATACAGCTCTTCTGTCAGCGGTACGCCCTTCATATGATCTCGGATTTTGGTTTTATGATTTCGGATTTTATAAAAATCACTTTAACAATTGTTTGTTTTCACTTCTGACGTTTGACGTTTGACAATCAGAATCCCGACGGTCCGAAAATAAGCGGCATATTTTTACCGTTCATTATGACCATTTTGGAATTATTGCTTTTTCCCAGTTCCAGTGTTGCTTCTATACCTTTAAGCTGAAGCACCTGGTCTGTTATGCTTTGCGAAACTATTCTGTTATAATCAGCAATACCCTGGGCTTCAACGCGTTTTCTTTCTGCTTCCTGTTTTTCTTTTTGCAGAACATAAACCATTTGCTGGGCTCGCTGCTCTGATGCTATCTTTTCATCGATTGCAGAGCGGACTTTTTCCGGAAGCTCAACATTCCTCAGAAGAACTCTTTCGAGTATTATTCCCCTTCCGTCGAACGCATTTTCCAGATTTTTTGTAACATTATTTACAAAATCCTCGCGTTTGCTTGAATAAATATCGGTAGCTGCATAACCAACCGATACATCGCGCAAGGCTGTTCTTATCGCCGGTCTCACAATTTTTTCTGCATAATCCATACCAATTGTTCTGTAAACCTGCGGTGCATCCGATTCGCTTAACCTGTACCAGATTGTAACATCAAGCTTTAACGATAATCCGTCGCTGGAAAGCGTTGAAATTGCATCATCGCTTTTCTGATGCCCTTCATCCTGGATTGAGCTCATTGTATAAGCCTGCGTTTTAATATCCATAGTTTCAACATTTACCAGGGGGTTAACAATGTTTAAACCGCTTGGCAGAGTTCTATCCTGTACACTGCCAAACAATAACTGAACACCAACCTCACCGGGTCCAACCTGCGAAACACATGATAATATTACAGCCACAAAAATGCCGATGAATGCTGCATTCCTTATCACTCCTAAAAGTTTTTGTGACGGCGCATTAGCAACATTCTTTTTTAATTGGTTAACTATTAATGCAACTATAAGTAAAAAGATTATCAAGGCTATCATATTGATTTCCTCCTGTTAGATTATATAAAAAATGGATTAATATTATACAATATTAACCCATTTTAGCATAAAAAACCCTGTAAAAAGAATGAAAAATTTTT
>LLZO01000011.1 GCA_001567545.1 Candidatus Tepidiaquacellales bacterium OLB5 | reverse complement strand
TGCTGACCTGCACTCGCTTACAACAGTAAAAAATAAAAAAGAGCTGCAGGAGCTTATCCTGGATCTTGCATTAGATTACCTTGCATTAGGACTTGACCCAAACAAAGCTGTATTCTTCCGCCAGAGCGATATACCCGAACATGCAGAGCTTACCTGGGTTTTAAGCTGTTTAACGCCCATGCCGATGCTTGAGCTTGCGCATGCTTACAAAGATGCTGTTGCAAAAAAAGATAAAGAAATTAACGCCGGACTTTTTACTTACCCGGTATTAATGGCTGTTGATATTCTTATCTATAAACCTGATATTGTTCCCGTAGGCAAAGACCAGAAACAGCATGTGGAAATAGCGCGTGACCTGGCAGGAAAATTCAACCGCACATACGGCAATGTTTTTAAGCTGCCGGAACCGTACATTCCCGAAGAAGTTGCTGTTGTTATCGGCACTGACGGTCAGAAAATGAGCAAAAGCTACGGCAATACTATTGAAATTTTCGCATCAGAAAAAGCATTGAAGAAACAGGTTATGGGGATTGTAACTGATTCCACCCCGGTTGAGGCCCCGAAGGAACCTGATACTATTTATAAGCTGTATTCATACTTTGCAGCTGAAGATGAAAAAGCAGAACTGCTGCAGCGCTACCGCTCAGGCGGTATGGGTTATGGCGATGCAAAAAAACTGCTGCTTGAAAAGATACTGGAAACATTCAAGCCATTCCGCGCAGAGCGTGAAAAGCTTAAAAATGACCTTTCTTATGTAAAAAATATCCTTAAAAACGGAGCTGAAAAAGCCCGTTTAGTTGCTGCTGAAACCAAGGCAGAAGTCTGGGATAAAACAGGCCTGGCAATTTAAAGAAAATTTAGCATTACAGACACCCCTGTCTGTATATTATAAAATGATAATCTTCCTTTCCGGCTCTATAAATTCAGGTAAATCCACCATAGCAAACCTTTTAACAAAAGAATTCCCCCGCACAGCTCATATAGAAGTCGATGTCATTCACAATATGTATTACTGGCTGCCGCTTGAAGAGGCTATCCCGCTGAACCTGAAGAACACTTTAAGCATTACGCTGAACCTGCTGAAGGAAAATATGAATGTAATTATCACATACCCGTTAAGTAAAGAGGAATACGAATTTTTCAACAGGCACCTTCCTGATACTGAACAGAGATTTTTCTTTACGCTTGATCCTTCCCTTGAAAAAGCATTAAAAAACCGCGGCAGCAGGGAATTAACTGAATGGGAAAAAGAAAGAATAAAATTTCATTATTCAACAGGTTTAAACAACCCCGGGTTTGGCATAACTCTTGATACTTCTATGCACACTCCAATTGATACTGTTAATGAAATCTTATATTATATTGAGCAGCGTGAAATAAGATACAGGATGGAAGACTGAATTTTCCCAAAAAATAACCCCGGCAGGGGGCGCCGGGATTACGAACGTCATGAAATATAGAAGGATGGAAATTTAAAGAATTATAATCTGAACTTTACGCCCCCTGTGAACTGTATTCCGTAATTTTTTACAGTGTGAGTTGTTTGTTTCCAGATGTTAGATAAACCGAAGGCATAACCTCCCTGTATAAAAAGATCAGTCTTTGATGCAACATTAAAATCCAGACCGCCAGCGAAGAGTAACCCAAAATCAATAGATTCAAAATTGTTCGATGCATCAACATCAGCACTCTGCTGCCCATTGGACTGTTCTTCTGATGCTGAAACCCTTATACCAAGCACTGGTCCGCCAACAAGATATGGTTTTATTTCTGTTAACGGGAATTTTACTTTGAGTAATGCCGGTACTTCAATATAATTTGTTTTCCATGTGGAAGTTATACCACCTCCGGTTGTTTGGAAACCTTTCATAGTAAACCTTAACCCGCTTGTAACACCTATATTTTTTGATATTCCGATATCAAGTATACCGCCTATAATTAAACCTGTTCTGGAGTTTGATGTTACTGAGGGCGATATACTTACATTTGCAAGGTTAAGTCCTCCTTCAAGTCCAAGCGCCAGGTTTGGCTGCGAGTATACAGATAGCGCTGATAAAACCATTGTTAAAGCAATTAAAACATTTTTTAACTTCATTTTTTTCTCCTTTAGTTTTAGTATTAAGTATTACGGAATAGTATAATTTACTGTTGAATTAAATGCCTGGTTGTTATTATTTGGAGTAGTGCCTGTAAAAACAAACTGCCACTGCTGTCCTGATGTTACCCCGGTATATTCCTGCGGGTAAGCCCATGTTTGGTTTGCTGTATAGGTTTGCCCGGAATTATCCGTGATTGTATCGGCAAATCCGTTAGTGCTTAATACAAGCATTGTAACCTTAACATCAGCGCCTGGCTGCCATGTGAACTGTGTTCCGTTTGTTCCCTGCTGCGTTCCCATGGTAAAATTAACCGTGTTATTGTTGACACCAAGCAAGCCTGAGCCGGTATCATTGTTACCGCATGCAGCCATTAAAATTGCCGTTAAAACAGGGATGAAAAGTAAAATTGTACGTTTCATTTTTTTCCTTTCTTTGATTTATTATTAGAAAAATCTAATCCCCCAAACCCATAATATTCTGGAGTTCGTCGGCTATACGATGCCCCGGTAAGCATTATGGAAAGCCTGGGGGATAATAATATTTTATTGATTTTAAATTTGAGCATCATATAGCCTTATGCCTGCAAACTTATTCAACCGGGTTTTATCATCAAAAGTAAAATTTTCCTGTTTTTAGAAAAATTTACCCGGGAAATAAATACAAAAACCCGCTTTTTAAAACATTTTTCAGTATTTTTGTGAATTAATTTTAGAAAATATTTTATTGAAAAATACAAAGCTCATAAACCTGCTTAATACTTTCAGCACGGCAGAAATTAAAAAGTTCAGGGATTTTACTGCATCTCCGTATTTTAATAAAAATAAAAATGTGATCAGTTTATGTGATGAAGTCATTAAATTTTATCCCGGCTTTCTGAGTGATAAGCTTAATGAGGAATATTTATACAGCAGGATATTCGGTAATGAGAAATATGATTATTTCAGGCTTAAGAATATTATTTCTGACCTCTATAACCTGGGACTGGAATTTTTGAAGCAGCAGTCAAATGTTTACACATCTTTTTCCCCTGATTTTAATATGATTACCCAGCTTAGGAGCAGAAAATTATGGAAATATCATACAAAATTTGTTGAAAGCTATATTGAAAAATTCAGGAAAACAGAAATAAAAGACGGTTTCTACCTTTATAATGAATACCTGTTAACCACAGAAAAACAGCTTTCGAATGTGCTTAAAAAACCAACCAGCATAGAAATTATCCAGGAAGAGTTCAACAGCTTCCACGATTTTACGCTGCTTAATATTTTAAAGTTTTATGCGCTGATGCTTCATATAAGCAAGGAAAACAGGGCAGGGATAGTTTTAAAGATGTTTGATGAAGTGTACAGCTATATAAATAATGAAAAAGAATTCCTTAACCCTACAATTAGTATTTATAAATATATAATTCTTTTAAGCGTTACCCGTGATACAAATTATTACCGCATTTTAAAAAAACAGTATTTTGAAAAATTCAGGTCTCTTAATTTCGAAGATGCATATTATGCACATATGTACATTTTTGGCTACTGTATGGATAAATTTAATATTGAAGCCGACAGGAATTTTATTAATGAGTGTTATGACCTGTTTAAACACGCGTATGAAAACAATATGGTATCACTGGGAGTGCTGCTATACCCGGATTTTATCAACTATGTAAAGGTATTTATGCGAAATGGTGATAAAAAGCTTTCTCATGAATTCATGAAAAGATATAAGCATAATTTGCCTGATGAGCAGGCAGAAAACTGCATTAATTTCTGTAATGCGCTTATTTTACACCGGGAAGGTGATTTTAAAAAATCACTTGCCCTGCTGCTGAAAGTTAACTTCCCTTTGGTGATATTAAAAGTTCAGGTTAAGATATTACAGCTGCAGCTTAATTATGAGCTTGGCTATTATGAAGAAACCCGTGAGCAGGCAGAATACTTCAGGAAATCTCTTGCAAATGAAAAAGGATTATCAGATGACTACAAAAGCTCAATTTTAGGATTTGTTCAGCAGGTATTAAAGCTGATTGGGTTAAAGGAAATTTCTGATAAAACGTTTCAAAAAGAAGCTCTCTCTGAATTTAAGAGAATAATTGATAAAGACCAGAAAAATCATTTTGGCATCAAATTCTGGCTGGAAGACAGGTTAAAAGAATTTTAAACATACGTATTATGGCAAAAAAATTTAAATATAACTGGAAAGAATTCACGCTCCGGGCCGCGTTTAAAGGAACTCCCGCAAAATTGTTTAATTACTGGACTGAAAAAAGACTTCTGTGCAAATGGTTTCTGGCTGATGCTGAAATGCAGCTTAAAAAAAACGGTGATTATATGTTCCAATGGATAGAAGGCAGCAGGGAAATCGGAAAAATTCTGGAAGTAAGAAAAAACTCTCTTTTAAGATTTACCTTTGCAGGGGGTAAATGTGAAGTAAATTTTAAAAAATCAGGGAAAGAGTGTATTGTAACATTAAAGCAATATGAAATTCCGGATGATCAAATAAACAGGATCAGAATTCATATGGGCTGCCAGATAGGCTGGGTATTTTTCTTTTCCAATCTTAAATCGGTAATTGAATCAGGAACTGATCTTAGGGAACATAATCCAAAACATTTAAAAGAAGGAACGGTATTTTATTAATGCTTAAAACATCTCTGTTTAAATTACAGCTGGTATGCCCGGGATGCAACCAAAATATTGCAGTTGCCGGAATTACTGATACAGAAACCTGCCAGAACTGCGGCAGAAAAGTTGATGTGCTGAAGGTAATAAATGAAAATATGTTTGGTTTAGTTCACAAAGATAAATATATGACAGGTTTTCTTTCAGGCAGTATTGAACAAATGGGCGGTACCGGGGCATATAAGCTGTCCTATTCTTCTGCGCAGCCATACTGTGAGGAATGTTTTACCTCAATTGATGAAAATTCTGCGCTTGAAGCAATTAATAATGATAAACCATATGAATGCAGCTGCGGGCATAAAATGCCGGTCAGAAAAGCTGACGGGCTGCTGAAGGAATTCCACCCGAAAGCTGCCGGTGTTTTAAATGATGCCTACGGAAAAGATTCCGGTAAATTCAGTGCAGATAAAGATAACATGATTGTATTTAAATGCATGACATGCGGGGCAGGACTGGAGCTGAATTCTAAAACCAAACGCAATGTAAAATGCGGATATTGTGATAATGATAACTACCTGCCGGATACAATCTGGACCAAACTGCATCCTGATAAAGAAGTGCAGCCTGTTTTTATCATTCTGGATGTGCAGGAAAATGATATAAAGGACTGCATCAGCTATTTTTTAAATGTCACAGCGCTCCGGGCCTACAGCAGGCATTTTGATAATTTTATTCGGGAATATTTTGAAAAACCGTTTATCAATGAATCTGTTTTAAGCTGGTTTAAGTACCTGCTTTCTGCAGAAAACAATAAACAGGTTGAATTCAATATGGATATTACCAAGATTCAGAAAAATTTCCTGGATAATATTAAGCTTGGTTACAGTTCACACCCTGCTGAGCTGAAAATTGCAGCAGCAGAGTATGGAAATATACTGCCGGAAGAGCTGCAGCTGCTTATGGCCGGTGATAAAGATGAAAATGTACGGCTTGCGCTTGTAAAAAATAAAAATCTAAGCAAGTCTGTAATAAAAAAGCTGCAAAACGATCCGTCTCAAGCGGTAAAAGAATCAGCATCAAAAATAAAAAAAGGAATATTCAGTAAATTATTTGGATAAAATAACCGGGAATTTAAACCCTGTTTTTATATATATTTTATATAATATAAATGGTATTTTTGTAAAATTTACATAAAATGACACAAATTTCAGCTTCAAGGTCAAATAAAATAGCATTAACCCTTCTTATAATTTCAGCCGTTTTTTGGCTTGGTGGAATTAATATCAGAACACTGATAGGAAATGAACTGCTTGATTACGATCAGTTTGATTTCAGAACATCAATTCCCCCCGACAGGGAAAATACTATATTCCAGCTGCTTTCAAACGCATCACTGGTAGTAGTAATAAGTTATGTTATAGTACTTATATCGGCAATCTGGTTTATGGCTTCTACAAAACTTAAAATGCGTGAAAACGGCTGGCTGCTAATGAGCGCAATTCTGTTCTTTATGTTTGTACCGGTTGAGCTGTATACCAATTACCTGGATGTGAGGTTCATGATTCTTTTCCATCAGGGTCCGCCAAATCATGATGATCTGCTGAAAATATTCGGTGAAAGGCTTGGAGCTTTCAGGGGAGTTCCTGTAATTGCCGTCTTATGCTATTATACAATTATCCCTATAGCTGTATTCAGACCGTTATTGAAAACAAAAGTTAAAGATGAAGAAAAAAAAACAGGTTGATCCTGAATTAAAACAAATGCTTACCGAGCTTGAAGAAGTTGCTGATAAGCTTGGTTACAAGGTCCGTTATGAAAAAGGCAATTTTGCCGGTGGTTACTGCGTTTTAAAAGAATCAAGGCTTCTGGTTGTAAATTCACGAAACGAAATTGAGCGCAGGATTATCATAGTCTCAAAATCACTTAAAGAAATCGGGATAGATGATATTTACGTAAAACCGAATATCCGCGAGCTGATAGAAAAAGAAAGCTCAAGAAAGCTGAAAGATAACGAAGAAGTAACAGAAAATGCGGAAGAAACAGAATGAAAATAACCGTACTCGGCAGCGGAACCTCGCAGGGAATTCCAATAGTTGGCTGCAGATGCCCTGCCTGTACATCATTAAACCCTAAAGATAAACGCCTCCGTGTTTCTGTTTTCATAGAAACTGACAGCATAATTAACAATAAACCTTTGCGTATTTTAATAGATACTTCGCCTGATTTCAGGCAGCAAATGCTGGTTAATAATATTACTGATATTGATGCTGTCCTGTACACTCATTACCATATTGATCATATTATGGGACTTGATGATATCCGCCAGATCAACCAGCTTCACAGGAAAAAAGTTGAGTTGTTTGCAAATAAAGAAACTGCTTACAGAATTAAACAGACATTCAGCTATATTTTTGATGAAAACACTTACAAAGGCGGCGGCATTCCGCATGTTAACCTTAATGAGATTGATCTGAGCCCGTTTGATGTATTCGGGCAAAAGGTTATACCTATAGAATATAAACACGGTCCAACAAATGTATACGGGTACCGTATCGGTGATTTTGCTTATTTAACAGATTGTAACTTTATTCCCGATACGGAATTTACGAAGCTGAAAGGTTTAAAAGTTTTGATAATTGATGCCTTAAGATACCGCAGACATGAAACGCACTTTTCAGTTGATGAAGCCGTTGAAGTATCTTTAAGAATAGGTGCTGAAAAAACATATTTTACTCATATGACCCATGATATTGTTCATGATGAAGCTTCTGGAAAACTCCCCGCGGGTATTGAATTTGCATATGATGGTTTGACTTTTGAAGTATAAAATTTTTTATTGCTTAACTTCCAACTAAGCAAAAATTCAAAGTTATTTAGTTATAAAAAATGGATATAAACAATTTACAGGAAATATGGGCGCAGATAAGGCTTGTGCTTAAATCTCACCCCTGGCACGGAGTGCCGATAGGCATAAATATGCCTTCTGTAGTTAACACATATATTGAAATTGTGCCTACTGATACGGTAAAGTATGAAATCGAAAAGAACAGCGGTTACTTAAAAAGTTGACCGCCCTCAGAAATATTCAAATATCTGTCCAACCCCTTACGGATTTATACCACAGACATTTTGCGGCGAAAAAACTGCGGAATTCTGTATGCAGAAAACCGGCAGAACCGGCATTAAAGGAGACGGCGACCCGCTGGATATATGCGTGTTAACAGAAAAGGAAATTACACACAGTGATATTTTCCTAAAGGCGGTGCCTATCGGGGGGCTAAGAATGATTGACGGCAATGAAGCGGATGATAAAATTGTTGCTGTAATGGAAGGAGACGGTATTTTCGGGCACTGGATAGATATAACTGATGCGCCGTTCACTTTAACCGAAAGATTAAAACATTACTTCTTAACATACAAAGATGCTCCCGGTGCAGAGCACCGCAACTGCGAAATTACCCACATATACGGAAGAGATGAAGCGCAGGAAATAATCAACAGGAGTTATGAAGATTATTTAAAAGTATACGGGGATCTTGACAGGCTGCTTAAAATGCAGCATGAAAGGAATACTTTGTAAATAAAATTTCCGCAGGTATGCCGTTTACATCATATAATTAACCGGATTTTTCACCCGGTTAACCGGCACTCCCGCGGAATAATTTTTGATGCTTTTAACTTTATAACCTTATAACTTTGAAACCTTATAACTTAACTACCATTCACCAAAAATAAAGCTGTTCTGCCCCGTTATCTTGTGTCCTGCAATATTATCCGATACTGTTACAGTAAAGCCAACTGAATACGGCGAATCTTTATTATCTGTAAAATTATCGAATGCTGACCTTGAACCGAATGCATTCATTGTAATATCGTATACACCCGTTCCGACTGTTTTTACTGTTACAGGCCCGTTGAACTTAACATCAAGCTGTCCCGGAAAGTCATCACTGATGGATACCCTGTAGCATACGCTGCTCTGAAGCTGTGTTACCCTTGTTTCTTCACCCATTGATGCAACGCGCTGCATGCTGATCTTGGGCTTTTCATTCGGTTTCAGCTCAATTGTCTTGGTTGAGCTTCCAACTTTAATAGTAACTGTGCTCTGGCCGCCTGTCTGGAATGTTTTCG
>LLZO01000010.1 GCA_001567545.1 Candidatus Tepidiaquacellales bacterium OLB5 | reverse complement strand
AACCATATTCTTACAAACTAAAAATTAGAAAGAAGACAAATGGCATCATTAACACTTGATGATCTTGCCGGTAAGTTCCAGAGTGAAACTTTCCAGGCAACGCTTCGCGGGACATTTACAAAAGCATTAAGCTTTTTCGGTTCCGGGTTTATGACTGAAGCACCCGATGAAGTTGTAGATCCCGGCCAGACGGGCACATTCGGCAACCTGCCGCAATGGAATGCAGATACATCCGACCCTGACCAGATAACAACATCATCATCAACTCCTATAAACAAGCTTTCAGCTTACAAAGACCGCTTTGCATGGATGGAGCTTGAAAAAGGCTGGGGCGCGCAGGAGCTTGTTAACACCGTAGCCGGCAGAGGCAATGATATGATAGAAGAAATTGCAGTTCACATTGGCGAATACTGGGCATATGCACTGCAGAAAAGGGCGATAAATGTGCTGAAGGGAATTTTTGCAACAGCCCTTGCTTCAAGCCACTCGACCGGCAACACTTATTCAGCCGCTAACATTACAAATGCCGGTGTACTTGCTGCAAAATACAAGCTGGGAGACTGGCACAGGATGCTTTCGGTAATCCTGATGCACTCAAAAGTACACGGCGATGCCGTTACAAATAACCTTATAACTTTTCCCGCCGGACCCGTTGGCAATAACACATTCGTAACAGGCAACCCGGGGCAGATACTGGGTTTAATGCCTTTTGCCGATGATGACCTTACGGCAACAGCCGGAGTGTTCTCAACTTTCCTTGGCGGAAGAGGCTCAATGGTCTATAAGTTAAGGAACAGGCCCGGCAGCGCTTTAAGCAATAAAAACGTAGTTAAAACAGGCGGCATTTATCTTGAGCTTGCCCGTGATGCAAAACAGGCTGGCGGAACAGATGAAATAATCACAAGGGTAAGCTGTATGGTTCACACTCCCGGCGTAGCATGGGGAGATATAGCTCCTGAAAATCCGACCCTTGCGCAGCTTGCAACGGGAAGCAACTGGAGCAAAGTTGCGCCAGATAAGCTTATTAAAGTTGCAGAGCTTAGGACTACTTAAAAAATTCAGGCACCATAATCAAGAGAAAGTTTCCCTTATGACACTTCCCTTCCCTGCTCATTAAATTGAGCAGGGATAGGATAAATTTTGAGAACAAAAATTAAATTCTTACAGCAAAAAATGACAGATAAAGAAAAACAAACTGCTGAAAGCTCCAATAAACAGGCTAAACAGGATAAGCAAGCTTTAAAAGACACTTCAAAAAAAGAAATTTATGAAATTAATCCCGGTATACTTGATCTGCCAATGGGATATTCAGCAGTTATTGATGATGTAAATATTATGGTAGTGCCAAATCATTATGGTGAAGGTTTCAACCGGAACAATGAAAAGATAAGGGTACTAAAGGAAGCCGGGTATATTATGATAAACGGAAAAAGGACCTCAAGTGGTAAGTTTGAAGGATTATCAGATAAACAGCTATACCAGCTTGTTGCAGCGGGAGTAAT
>LLZO01000009.1 GCA_001567545.1 Candidatus Tepidiaquacellales bacterium OLB5 | reverse complement strand
TTTTAAGTGTCATTTATCATTTAAGAAGTACCAGGAAAAATCTAAATACATAATTTTGCTGTATATTACACGTAAATTCCATTTCAGTGCTTCGCACAGGGTTTATAACCCGGCTTTAAGCGATGAAGAAAATTTTAAACGCTACGGCAAGTGCTCAAACCCAAACGGGCACGGTCATAATTATGAAATGGATATTACAGTAGCCGGCGAAGCAGACCCTGAAATTGGCTATGTTATGGATCTTACAGAGCTGAAATTGATCGTTGAAAAGATTATTATAAATAAAGTTGACCATAAAAATCTGAACCTGGATGTTGATTTTATGAAAGACATTCTGCCTTCGACAGAAAATATTGCAGTTGCATTCTGGAACCAGGTTGAAAGTGTGATAAACAATGCAAACAGAAAGCTGTATTCTGTTAAGATAAGGGAAACTGTAAATAATTCAGTTGAATACAGGGGAAAAAATTCAATTTAAAATTGTAAAACAATTATGGCAGAGAGAAAAATAAACAGCTCAGTTACCGAAGATGACGATAACAATATCATCAGTGTAAATTATAATGGGGCTTCGCTTAAAAAACTGGAGGAATGTGTCAGTGTTATACTTTCTGAAATAGGGGAAGATCCCAAAAGAGAAGGGCTTCTAAAAACCCCGAACCGGGTTGCTAAATCATATAAATTCCTTACAAAAGGCTATGGCGAAGATATAGAAAAGCTGCTTAACAATGCAGTTTTCAATGAACATTACGATGAAATGGTTATTGTTAAGGATATTGATTTTTACAGCCTGTGCGAGCATCACCTGCTTCCGTTTTTTGGCAAGTGCCATATTGCATATATTCCAAACGGAAAAATTGTAGGCTTAAGCAAACTTCCAAGGATGGTTGAAATGTTCAGCCGCCGCCTGCAGGTGCAGGAAAGGATGACAAGGGAAATAGGCGATATGATAAATAAAGTTCTGGAACCAAAAGGAGTTGCAGTTGTAACAGAAGCCTCGCACCTGTGCATGATGATGCGCGGTGTTGAAAAGCAGAATTCAGTTGCAACAGCATCTGCAATGCTCGGCAGGTTTAAAAGTGATGAAAAAACAAGGACAGAATTCCTGAAGCTAATAGGTAAATAACTGAACAGCTATTGAAGATAGGCTTATTAAGACATTTCAGGGTAAAGTTAAAATATCCCCGGAAACCGCTTCTTGCTTATGATGAGGTTTTCAGCTGGTATGAAAAATACAATAATGCCGATGTTGAAATTAAAACGGTTGATCTTACCGGGGGTAACTGGCAGAAATGTTATGCAAGCCCATTGCACAGGGCGCAGGTTACAGTCAGCTCTGTTTATAAAAGCGATGTAGTTGTAATTGATGCCCTTAAAGAGCTTGATGTGCTTCCGGTTCTTAAAGGTACACGCCGCAAACCTTTTTTGATTTGGGGATTAATGCTTAAAATACATTCCACACGCAAAAATCACATAACAGAAAAATTTGAAGCCGGGCTTTCTGCATTTCTGAATGAAACGCTGAATAAAGATAAGTGTGATGTCCTGCTTGTCTGCCACGGATTTGTAATGACCTACCTGCAGAAGGAATTAAGGAAAAAAGGATTTACCGGCAGGGGTTTTAAAATACCTGCTTACGGGAAAGTATATGTTTATAATAATGAAAAATAATGAATCTGCTTGCCGGGTATGTTAACAGCAAATCAAATTAAACAATTTGCTTCGCTGAAGCAGAAAAAATACCGGCTGGAGCATTCGCGGTATCTGATTGAAGGATTCCACCTTATAGAAGAATGCCTGAAGTCTCAGCATGAGCTTGAATATATTATACTGCGCGAAGGAGCTGACCTGCAGGGGCATGCAGAAATTCTGAAAATGATTTCACAGAATAAAACAATTGTTGAACCGCTTCCGGTAAAACAATTCAATAAGCTTATTGAAACAGAGTCATCGCAGGGTATTGTTGGTGTTGTAAAAAGGCCGGCTTATGGAAGTGCCAACCCCGGCGGTAAAATTATTATTGCACTGGATAAAGTAAGTGACCCGGGTAATTTGGGTACTATTATCCGAACTGCTTACTGGTTTGGCGTAAAGGATATTATCTTAAGCGAAGATTGCGCTGACCCGTATAATCCTAAAGTAATACGTTCAACCCAGGGCGGGGTTTTTCACGTAAATTTATTTGAAGATACTGAGCTTGCTGCTGAATTTAAAAAACTGAAACAGGATAACTATAAAATTTATTTATTTGCGCTTGAAAGCGAAAAATTTCTTGAACAAATTCCCGGAAATAATAAATCAGTTTTGGTCTTCGGAAGCGAATCCCGCGGGATTTCAAATGAACTGCTTAATGCAGGATTTGAAACAGTTAAGATCAAAGGTAATTCCGATTGTGAATCTCTCAATGTCGCTATATCTGCCGGTATAGCATTATATCACTTCACAAAATAATCAAAGTTTCAGGTTAACCGAACAAGCGCTCCGCCGGTACGTCTGATTTTCCGTTCTGCCAATCAACTAATTTACCGATTAACCATTTAACTATTTTATTATCACCATCTTTTTAGTATCGTTAAACCCATCTGCTTCCAGTTTATAATAATATACCCCGCTTGGCAGATTAGTCGCATCAAAAACAGCTTCATATGTATTTGCATCTTTTATAGCATTCACTAAAACTGCAGCTACCTGGCCAAGAGAATTGAATACTGAAAGTCTTACAAAGCTCTTTTTCGGCAAGCCGTATCTTATTTTTGTTACCGGATTGAACGGGTTCGGGTAATTCTGGTACAACCGGTTTGTGTTGGGAATAATTGTTGTTTCTTCAATCCCTGATACATTAGTATGTGAAATCACCAGGCACCATGCTTTTAATACACCGGTATCCCCGGTTGCTGTATCGGTAATAATTATCCGCCAGTAGCCTGCAGCAAATGAATTGTTAAATCTTGATAGCGAATCATACGGTCTGTAAGTACCGGTAAACGGCGGAAAGCCGTTTGGTAACGCAATTGCTGCTGAGTCATTCAGCATAGTTCCTATAAAATTATCACCTGAGCCTCCGATATTGTTAAGCAATTTTGCACCGATACCGTTGTGCTGAACATATAATCTCAGATCGCTATCCCATGTATGCAAAATAGTATCAATTAAAAAATTAACATCCGTTACCCTGTGATCAGCAGGTACGTTTACCAGCATTGAATCACGGGTAATTCCATGATTTAATATTGGAATATTTAATCCGTGCCTGCAGAATGTTTGATGAAACTGGCTGAAAGAATAGATTGAAGTAATAATTAGTATTAACGGTATGAGAATTAATTTATTCATATGCTTAACTTTAAGTTAGAAAAATATGAATTTATATCTTAAAATATGTATTTTCTTATTTTAAAGCAATGTTCAACCGGAAATTTTTAATTTTCAGTTAGCCTATTACCGTTACAATAAACTTGCTAATTTCCAAAAATTTAGATAATTTGTAGTAAATTACTGCTAAAGACTAAAAGGTATTCGGTCACTAATTGAAAATATTAGCTTTTTTATACTAATACCAAAAAAATTGGCAGTAACAGTATATTTCCCTTATTTATAATACTGCTTTATTCAAATATTTTATTCGCACAAAAGATTCAGGTTGATGAAGGAGAATCACCTGAATATTACAGCAATATCGTTAAGCTTTATGCACCCGGTGAAGATGCTTTTATTGCGCTTCAGTATCTAACAGCGCCTTCAATTTTTAAAAAAGACTGGAAAAAGGCAATTAAGATCTACGAAGATAATAAAATAAAATTTCCGGGACTTGAATCGCGGTTCGATACCATTATTTCCATTCTAAACCGTCCAGTTAAAAATATCAGGCTGTTCAATATGGGCGGTAATATTAATTCCTTAGGCAAAGAATACAGCCCGGTAATTTCTCCCGATATGAAAAAAATGTTTTTTACTGGCAGAGACAGGGAGGATAATATTGGCGGCGAAGATATTTTTATTTCTCAAAATGTTAATAACAGGTGGATAATTGCAAAACCGCTTATCGGCAAGATAAATACTGAAAGCAATGAATATATTTCCAGCATATCAGCAGACGGAAATATTTTAGTTCTGTTCGGTAATTATCTGAATGCACTTGGCAGAGGTGATATTTTTTATTCTGTTAAAACCAGGTCGGGATATTCAGAAGTTCAGCAGTATCCGGAACCAATCAACTCCAAATGGTGGGATGCAGATGCATATCTAACTGCTGACGGTAAGGCTATAATTTTTTCCAGCGAAAGACCCGGAGGCATTGGCGAATATCACCCTAAAGGTGATTATCACCACGGAATGTACTGGGGAAACACTGATCTTTATGTTGTTCCTCAAATGCCTGACGGCTCATGGAGCAAAACAGCTGTAAATCTTGGTAATGTAGTTAATACCCCTTATACAGAAAGAACCCCGTTTCTTCATCCTGACGGTAAAACACTGTATTTTTCCAGCGACGGGCATCCGGGACTTGGCAAATCGGATGTTTTTAAATCAATAAGGTTAAATGATACTTCGTGGACTGAATGGAGCGAACCGGTAAATCTCGGCAAAGAAATTAACACACCTAATGAAGACTGGGGATATAAAATTTCTATTGACGGTGCACATGCATATTTTTCAACAGTTCTTGATATGGGTTTTGGAGAAGAGGATATTTATTATATTGAGCTTCCCGAGGAAGTGCAGCCTTTAAGCGATGTTGTTACAATTAATGGAAAAGTACTTGATGAGAACGGAAATCCCGTTGAAGCAACCATAAAATGGGAAGACGTTGAGCTTAAAAAAGAGGTAGGAGTTGCCAAAACCGATCCGGTTACGGGTGAATATTTTATTGCGCTGCCTACTGGCAGGTATTATGCTTATTATGCTGATGTTAAAGGTTTTTATTCAATCGTAAATTATCTTGATCTTACAGCAGCCAAAGCCTTTGAACAGATAAGTACTAATATGAGCGTCATTTCCGTTGAAGAGCTTAAAAATTCCGGTAAAGCCATTAAAATCGAAAATATATTCTTTGATTCGGGCAAATATGACCTTAAGGAAGAATCGCATGAGGCCCTGAACCTGCTGTACAGGTTTATGCATGCAAATCCCGAAGTAGTTGTTGAAATAAATGCCCATACCGATAATATTGGAAGTGACCATTTTAATCTTGAGCTATCCGATAAACGTGCTGCCTCAGTTGTAAGTTACCTGGTAAGTATCGGGATTAATCAGGACAGGATTGTTTCCCAGGGTTTCGGTGAGTCGCAGCCCGTAGCATCCAACGATACCGAAGAAGGCAGAGCCCTCAACCGCAGGGTAGAGTTTAAATTAAGAAAATAGGAATTGTTTGGGATGTACATTATAAGACCTCAGAAGTCTTTAAGTCTTCTGAGGTCTTATAATTTATCATCATCCGCTCCTGTCAGTTCCAAAGCCTTACGGAATTAACCCAAAACGTGATATTATTTTAAAAATTTTTCGTGGTGTCAGGTATTTACCTGACACTTATAAAAATTTACGGGATTTTACAGCACCGTTAAGAGCGAAATGTTTGTAGATTTTAAATCTATAGAATATAAAGCTCCGTAGGAGCGGTATGATAAAAAACATAAATTCCTTCTCCCATAAGGTCTACAGACCTTACGGATATATTAATCTTCTGTAGTGCCGGGTATTATTATTGTGAAATTATTTTCCCCGTTTATGAATTATATTTGTAAAAGAGAAAATGATAAATTAATAAAATTTATAGAAATGAAGCCTAATTTTAAACTGGTATTTTTCATTTTCTTAATCCCTTTAAATCTTTTTGCCCAGCGCGATCTTGAAACTATTACTTCTCCCGAAGAATTAAGACAGTACATATTATTTACAGCACCCTCAGAAGATGCATTTGTTGCTGTGCAAAGGCTTGCAAAGCCTTTTATCGATAAAAAAGACTGGAACGGAGCTATGAAAGTGTTCCTTGAATACCGCGATCTTTTTATTGAACAATTTAACAGAACCGATAAAATAATTGAATTGCTTGGAGCTGAACTGAATAACCTTGAAATAATAAACATTGAAACCGTAAACACTAAAAAATCCGAATATTTTCCGGTACTTACAATCGATGGACAAACTATGTATTTCACATTTGCCGAAGGCAAAAAAGGGGGTGAAGATATTTACCTCTCTCAGCTTATAGGTGATACATGGATCAAACCAAAAAATCTCGGCCCGCCTTTCAGCACCGCAGAAAATGATGCAATTAACAGTATTTCCGCCGACGGCAATACAATCGTTCTTTTCGGCAGTTATAAGGGATTTACAGGCGGCGGCGATAATTTTTACGCTGAAAAATCCGCTGACGGCTGGTCAGCGATAAAGCCATTCCCAAAACCGCTGAATTCAAAATACTGGGAGTGTGATGGTTTTCTTTCTGCAGACGGCAAAGCATTCTTTTTTACAAGCGACAGGCCGGGAGGAACCGGTGAATTCGTGAAAGGCGGTCAGTTCTATCATGGTGAGTATGAAGGCAATACCGATATTTATGTTTCAATAAAAACTGAATCAGGCTGGGGTGAACCGTTGAATCTGGGCAGCATTGTTAATACGCCTTTTGCAGAACGCTCACCATTTCTTCATCCGGATGGAAGGACACTGTATTTTTCAAGTGACGGGCATTACGGACTGGGAAGCCTTGATGTTTTTAAATCCGTCAGGTTAAGCGATACTTCATGGCAGGAGTGGAGCGAGCCCGTGAATCTTGGCAAAGAAATAAACACTGCAGGATATGATGTAGCTATAAGATATCTACCGACGGCAAATACGCATATTTTTCAAGCGACCGCGAAGGAGGAAAAGGCGGATATGATATCTATCGCGTAAACCTGCCGAAAGTAGCAATGCCTGAAAAAAATGTACTTACTGTTAAAGGAAGGATTACTGATGAGAACGCTAAACCTCTTGATGCTGTGCTGCTTTGGTATGATATAAATGCAAATAAAAACGCCGGCTCACTTACAAGCGACCCGGAAACCGGGAAATATATTATTACCCTGCCTAACGGCACCAATTACAGCTATTTTGCCGAACGGAGCGGTTATTATTCCGTGAGCAACAATATCGATCTAAGCTCGCAGAATGAGTTCAGTGAGCTTATTGTTGATATCGTATTGAATTCTGTTCAGTCACTTCAGAACACTGCAATAGTTTTGAACAATATTTATTTCGATTTCGATAAATTTGATCTGATGGAAGCTTCATTTACAGAGCTGAACAGGGTAGTTAAATTTCTGAATGATAATCCGGGGGTAAAAATTGAAATATCAGCGCATACTGATTCAAAAGGCAGCGATGACTATAATTTATCGCTTTCACAGAAACGGGCTGAAAGTGTTGTGAATTACCTCGTTCAGCAGGGTGTTGATCCAAGTCGGCTGACTGCGCGGGGTTATGGAGAGTCATTGCCGGTAGCTGATAATGCTACAGATGAAGGAGCTGCCAAAAACCGCAGGGTCGAAATGAAAGTGCTGAATTAACTGGCTTTTGCAAGCTAAGCGGGTACCCACCGGGTCATCCTATAAACATTTTATAAGACTGCTTCCCCAACGGGGTAAACGTCGCTCTGCTCCTCGCAGATATTTGCGGGCTGAAGGCGAAGCGGGTACCCACCGGGTCAACTTCAAGATAAATTATCCTTACAAATAATTTGACCTGACAAAAATGTAAGCCGCGAAGCGGCGAAATATATCAGCGATGGGCAAAGCCCATCAGATAATAAATATACATTAACAAGCACTGAAGGGGCGTAAGAAAACATTAAGTTATTCTGGAAATAGCATTCTGCTGCCTTTAGGCACTTAGACCCGGAGGAACATCAAAATTCTTTTCACTGTAATTAAATTCCCGTATGATTATTTTTATAAAAAATATAAAAAACCGCCATAGAATTCACACAAAAAATAAGGCTTTCATTAATTTACTTTGCGCTTACGGCATTTATAGGCGCATTGCTCAGATTTATGTTCGTTGTGCCGGTTGACTATCCCGAATTCACCAATATACTTCACTCGCATTCGCATTTTGCTATTCTGGGCTGGATATACAATGCACTGTTTATAACACTTGTATTTTTGTATGTAAAAGATCCGGATAAGCAAAAAAAATATAATATCCTGTTCTGGATAACTCAGGTCTCAATTATCGGGATGCTGGTGACTTTCACATGGCAGGGATATGCAGCGTTTTCAATAGCGTTTTCAACGCTTCATATTTTCTGCGAATACGTATTTATTTATTTTATTTACAGGGATATTTCTTCTTCCGGTAATAAAAAACTGCCTGAAAAATTTATTTATGCTTCTTTATTTTTCCTGTTTATTTCATCATTGGGCCCGTGGGCGCTGGTTGTAATTATTCTAAACGGTTTGTCTTCATCTGATCTGTATAAGCAGGCAATTTACTTTTACCTGCACTTCCAGTATAACGGCTGGTTCATTTTTGCCGTTATCGGAATGTGGCTGAAGCTTTTTACTGCACCTGAAAATACCTATATCACGCAAAAAGGTAAAACTGTGTTTTACCTTTTATTCATTTCAAATATATTTGCTTTTTTCCTTTCGCTGCTTGGATTTGAAATTCCGCTGATCCTTAAATATACAGGAATTATTTCAGCTTTTGTTCAGCTGTTTGCATTGAAATTCCTTTACAGCCTGTTGTTTTATAAGGAAGATTCTGTTTTCAGCGGAAAAGACCCGGTGTTAAAGAAATTATTCAGGTTCAGCTTTCTTGTATTGCTGCTTAAATTCATTCTTCAGCTGGTATCAGCATTGCCGGGTATAGGCAATGCTGCTTTTGTTAGCAGGGAAATCACTATCGGTTATCTGCATCTTGTAATGCTAGGGGTTGTTTCTGCCGGACTTATAAGCTGGTTTGGTGTAACAGGCATTGTAACATTCAGCAGTAAATTACTGCGGTATGGTTCTGCATTATTTTTAGCTTCATTTATTTTATCCGAGATCCTTTTATTCTATCCTGCACTGGTCATCTGGTTCGGTTTCAGCCCTGTTTATCAATATTCAACACTGCTTTTCATCCTGTCATTATTAATGTTTGCCGGAACAATCCTGTTTTATTTATCTTCCCGGAAAACTTAGAAACTATCAACTGTCAATTATAAACTATCAATTGTAAACTATCATCTGCCTGTTATCTGCTTTAAGTGATACTCCATATGTACAGCATAATCCTCGATAAGCCATAACAGATTTTTGGTTACTTTGTTATCCCTGAAAGCTGCATTTCCCAGTTCACATTCAACAGCAAGTTTATCTTCAGGTATATTAGCAATAACATGGCAAATCTGACTGTTCAAAACCTGCCAATAATTCAATATTTCGGTTATGTTCATAGAATTATATTTATTCCGCTTAACCCATTCATCCTGTTCGTAAGGTACAACAACGAACGGTTCAGGCTCAAACTGTGCTCTTATAAATCTGCTCAGGTTATTTACTGCGCTGTCGCATAAATGACCCAGTATTTCCTTCTTTGACCATTTATTTTCAGCCGGCTTAATCGAATACATCTTATCATCAGCATTTTGCAGCATTTCTACAGTATTTGTAACTGCAGAATTTATTATGTTTAAAATATTAATTCTCTGGTCCATTGTATATATTATTTTATCTTTGTAGAATCAATCTTAACAGTATCTTTTGACTTTTTACCCATAAAAAGCGGCAGGCAGTCAGGGTGTTTATCGTTTAAATATCCCAGGAACTGTTCAATATATTTATCATCGCTGTCAAATCTGACCTCAAGCTTTTCAATATTTTCCAGGCAGGGCATAAGCAGCATAGCTTTTGTTTCAAGTGAGTCACTGTACATTTGTTTTTTTGCTGTATCCGTTTCAGCAGTCATTCTGTTTATCAGGCTGCTTAATGGCTCCATGCATTTACAAATTGATTTTATAGCTTTCCTGTCTTCTTTAGTTATGAGTGTATATTTATCACTTTTTTTCTTCACTGCCACCGCAGCCCCATAAATAAGCTGCAAGAAATGAAGCCAGAATTAAACTTCTATACATATTACCTCCACGGGTTTTTCAAACCCTTTAAATATTTTTTCTCCAAGTGAACTGTATTTTAAACCGTTGATATTGATCTTATTGAAAAATTCTCTGCTGATAAGAAACTGTGTACCTGCTTCCTTATTCATCTGTTCAAGCCTTGCAGCTGTAATTACAGTTGTGCCGGTAATGGAATATTGTTTTCTTATCTCATTGCCTATGTTGCCTGTAATTACTTCGCCTGAATGAAGCCCTAACCCAACTGCAGTTGCCGGTATTATATTTTTTTCTCCCAGTTCCTTTATTTTTCGTATTATCTTAATACCGGCTTCAAATGCTTGTTGTTCATGGTCAGCGGCTGCAATTGGAATGCCGAATGATGCCATAAAACCATCACCAAGAAACTGGTTGATCAGCCCGTTATGATTGTTGATAATTTCAATTATGGGATTAAAAATATTATTCTGAAATTCAATTATTTCAGCCGGGTCTCTGGTCTCCGCATAAGAGCTGAAGTTCCTTATATCAAGGAACATTATCGATGCATTTATCCGCTGAATTCCGGGCTTATCTTTCCTGCTTATCAGCTCTTCCACAATTTCTTTTGAAACCTGCTGTCCGAAGAGATTCATAATATTCTGCTGTTCCCTCATCTGCCTGAATGAGTTCATAACCCTTTGATTGATCTCACGGGCTACCATACCCGACGCATATCCGGTGAAAAGAAGGATTATTCCCCGGGCGTAATATGACATTGCCGGAAGGTTCATAGATATATTATTTTGGGGAATAATTGTATTAAAACAGTAAACAGTTAACAATATATACTGCAGGGCTGCAAGTATACCGGTCGAGAAACTTATTCTGAAGCTAAGCTGCAGTGCAGATATTGCTATGAGGATAAAATATATCATAAAGAAAGGTGAATCAAGGTAAACAGCCCGCTGTTCGATATACGTCATTATAAACATAATTATTCCCGGGAACAGTATTTCCATAAGTGAATGAATTAATCTCAGTTTTTCATCAAGCACTTTCTTTTCTATTACCAGTTTTTTAAGGAACAACAGGAATATTGTTTCGTAACAAAGGAATAAGAATAACCAGATTATTGTAGCGTAAGCTGAATTCTTAAATTTGAAAAAGCTTAAAAACCCGAAAAGGTTAAAATAAGTATTTAATGTTCCTAAGATAAGTCCGGCTGCAAGCAGAACCGAAATTATCCTTACCCGTTTGTATTCACTTTGGGTTTTTTCAATTTCAAGCTCTGTATTGAATGTCTGTATGCCTGCCAATATCAGTTCGTTAACAGTCTTCTGTGGTAGTTTATCTGCCCAACATGATACGCAAAATGGAACGAGAGCCTTATTACTGCATCATAAACAGTCTGCTCCTCATCTTTGAATTTTTCGGGAAACTGTTCAGACATTTCCTCGGGTGTCAGCGATTCAATTACAGGGATCACTGTTTTTTCAGTTTCATTTATCAGCTTTAAAAGCTCCGCTTTATTTATATTCCTGTCTGTAAATTCTTTGTCCCTGTTCCTTACATACCCGTTTCCGCCAAGCACTGCCCCGAAATTATGATTAAGATTTCCGCAGAGATGAAGGGTGAGCGTGCCGGGTGAATTTTTAATTTCACCTTTTAAAAGCCATATGTCACTTTCATTCTTATATTGTGAGATTTCATTTTTAAGGTTATTAAAGTAATTCTGATACTGTGTTGTTATATATTTCATTATTTAGAAATTAAATTACTCTTAAGAACCATAAAAAATAGATCACAGCCAGAACAAAAAATATAATTGTCATTATAACCCTGAATTTAAATGAAGGGCTCAGCTCTTTCTGTGCTTCTTCCTTCAGCTGCGCGGGAATTTCTGAAGCAGTCCCGGGTGATTTAACTTCCGGCATCATGATCCCAAAACCGGATTTTTCCAGTTTTGCCAGACCTTTATTTACTATCTCTTTTGCTTCAGGCGGCATCTGGTCTGTTGATGAATACTGCCTGCCGTTGTAAAAGAATGAATTGAAGTTTGCAACAAGCGGCTTTACACTGCTGCCCTGTGATGTGTTCAGCAGTCCTTCCACAAAATCCGGAATACCGTTCCTGTTCTCATCTTTGAACATAACTTTGAACTCATCGGGTATATCATTCAGGCTGCTGTATTCTTTACCGTTAAAATTTATTTTACTTTCAAATGACATTATTAATTAACCTGCCTTTTTAATGCTGTTTTTCCAGTCTTCGCCGTTTTCTGCAATGCCTACAACCTGCATCCATTTATGGTCAGGCAGCATTTCAACTTTCATCCCCAGCCTTTTTAATACGGCTATTGACGGATTATTGTACATATGCGTGATGCCAACAATCCTTTGCAGCTTAAGCTTATCAAAACCGTAATTTATAAGCGCCATTGCTGCTTCGTGTGCAAATCCCCTGCACTGGTAGTGTGATGATACTGCAAAAAATAACCCAACTTCAGGGTAGTTCCTTTCAGTATCAGAGATATCTGCAATATACCTGTAATATGGAATCAGGCCAAGAGGTGCAAGTACCGGCACAAATCCGCATGTCCCGATAAGCTGCAGCGAATCCTTAAGCACAATAGCATGGTCGCCGTAAGGCGGATTTAACAGCAGCCGGTTCTGTTCATAGCTTTGTATAGTCCACTCAAGCCATTTTTTCCGCTGCGCAATTGATGAATCCTGCTGCAGTGAATCGATGAATTTTAGCTCAACATCAAGTATGCGGTATATCTCGCCCAGGTCATACGGGCGGAATTCCCTGATTATGAGCCGTTCTGTTACGATTGGTTTCATATATTATTTTAATTACGCAAGTTACAAATTATTTTGAATAGTTTATATATAACGTTACGGTTGTAATATTTTTTAAATCAATTTATAATTAATTTTACATATGCTAAGATCATTCAGCATAAAATACCCGGCTTTAATTACCGTTATTCCGCTTGCCTGCGGAATTTGTATAAGCTATTTTACCGGGATAAGGCTTTTTTTCCTGCCGGAATGGTTTCAGTATTTAATCTTATTATTGCTTACAGTATTTATTATCATTCTTTATAACAAAAAAACCAAAGGAGAGCTTTTCATGTTCCCTTACCTGATGCTGCTGGTATTCTTTGGTATGTTCAGCTTGCAGCTAAGTCACTTTAAGGAAGGTAAAGATAATATATCGCAAAATATTTCTTCCGGACCCGGCAATGTGATTATTAAAGGGATTGTTATTGAGCGTCCTGAAATAACTGATGAAAGAATAAGGGTCCTGCTGGAAATTAACGGTCTTAATGGTTCGTTTAAGAACGGCAGGGTATTTGCATCAGTATATAAAAATAAATTTAAGGAAGAATTTTCGAGGCCCATTTATTACGGGGATGAAATTGAATTAAAAGGCAGGCTTGAACCTCTGCCGTTCCAAAGGAATCCGGGGGAATTCAATTACGGTGAATACCTTAAGCTGCAGGGAATCGATGCTGTCTTCACAGCATATGGATATGAAAATATTACTGTTACTGCGCATAAAGAGCAGAACTTCTTTATGGAGCATATTATTTATCCAGTAAAAGATTATTCAGTAAGAGTTATAGACAGCCTGATAGGCGGAAGCGAAGGCGAATACCTTAAAGGGCTTCTGCTGGGTGAAAGGAGCAATATTCCGCGCCAGCTTAAAGAAGATTTTATCAATGCAGGTGTTGCTCATATCATTGCAGTATCCGGATTAAATGTTGCTTATGTTGCGCT
>LLZO01000008.1 GCA_001567545.1 Candidatus Tepidiaquacellales bacterium OLB5 | reverse complement strand
AGCACAACTTCTATAATTGTAGGCGTTAAAATATTAACCTGCTCCACTGTTGCAAGAAATTCATTATCAAGCCTGTTCACAAGTTCAAGATAATTTTGTTCCAGTCCGGCAGGCTGTTCATCCTTAACATTATCTCTGAATATTTTCACCACTTCCTTATAGCCGTCTTTTGCTGAAGCCATTGCCTTTACTACGTTGCCTGCATATCGCGGATGGTTATCACCGTAAACCGAAATATACTTACCCTCTTTATTATAAGAAGTAAAGAAACCGGTTTCGTTTGCTTCTGCTTTTATAAGCTCATTGTTTTCGCCAAGCTTATAGGTCTGAAAGAATTGTTTCCATTCATCAAGCTCAAACGTTCCGGGATGTTCACGCTCATAAATAACATTTGGTGAAGTGCCTGCAGCTACCAGAACAGTTTTTGCCTGAAGTATCACCATCTCATCAAGGTCGATATATTTTCCTTCATCGGTTTTACCCTGTTTCCTGAAAATTATCTCCTTTACTGCACCGTAATCATTTGGTATTGCTTCCACCGGGTTCATTTTTTCCCAGTAATAAATTCCTTCTTCAAGAGATTTTATAACTTCTTCGTGGTTCAGCCTGTAAGCCGGTGAGTCATTAATAGTTTTCCTGTAGCATAAAGTCACACCGCCCCAGCTTCTCACCATCGGAACAAAATTCGGGCTTTCACCGGCATCTGCAGCGCGTTTCCTTTCTGCCCTTACTGCTGCGCCGTGTTCAAGGAATGTTTTTACAATTCCTTTTTCCTCTTCATCATACATGCTCATCACTTTTTCCTCGCCAAATTCTGCAGCAGATGCTTCATACCTGTCGAGGAATTTTTCTACCTGGACCGGGTAATATGCAAATGCTTCTGTGGCAGTATCAATTGCTGTTAAACCGCCGCCGATTACTACAGCAGGCAGCTGAAGCATTAAGTTGGCAAGTGAATCCTTTTTAGCTGCACCCGTTAGCTGCAGAGCCATAAGGAAATCCGAAGCCTTCCTTATCCCGCGGATAAGATTACTCTTCATTTTTACAATTGTAGGTTTTCCTGCTCCGGTTGCAATTGCAATATGATCAATACCAAGTTTCCATGCATCTTCAATTTCAATTGTTCCGCCAAACCTTATCCCGTCATATACTTTAAAATGTTTCCGGCGGGCAAGAGTTAAAAATTCAACTTTCAGGAAGTTTTTATCCCACCTTACTGTAATACCATATTCAGAAACTCCGCCGAAACCGAGAAATATTCGTTTATCCAGTTCATCCTGAATCTCTTTGTATTTATACACAGGTTTGGGAGTAATGTAATTGCCGTCTTTATCCCTGCCGCCGGTTATATCAGGATGAACATGCTCAATCTTTAAACCGTCAACTCCTACAACACCAAATCCTTCATTCAGTAAATACTGAGAAAGTGTATATCCGGCCGGACCCATTCCGACAACCATAACATTTTTACCGTTATAAGGAAGCTCATATGGTCTTTGTACATTTATCGGGTTCCACCTTGTAAGAAGTGAATAAATTTCAAATCCCCATGGCAGATATAAAACATCTGTCAAAGTCCTGGTCTCTATCTGCGGTATATTAACAGGATCCTGTTTCTGGTAGATGCAAGCTTTCATACAGTCATTGCAGATACGGTGTCCGGTACCCGGGCACATGGGGTTATCAATCATAATAATTCCCAATGCGCCAATAGACCTGC
>LLZO01000007.1 GCA_001567545.1 Candidatus Tepidiaquacellales bacterium OLB5 | reverse complement strand
AATATATATTATGTAAAGTTAGATGTTGTATTTATTGTTAAATTTTATTTGAATTAACGTTAATACTATCCCCTTTTGGCAACAGTATATTTAGTGTACTTTTTAAAAGATACCATTTGACTGCATGATATCATTTTTATTGATTTTTTTGTATTAATATTTATTATTTTTGTACTGATATCAATTTTATTTTCTTCCAAAAAATATTAAATTTTTTGCCGGATGAATAATAAAAATGATCAAGATAATTTATTTAATTTCTCTGTTTCCGCTAACCGGGTTCTTATTTTACCGGCTGTTCGGGAATAAAGTTAAAGTTGAAATTATTACCGGTGTTTTCAGTTCATCAATGCTCCTGGCTTCATTGGTAATAACAGTAATTGCTTACCTGCATTTAATTTCCCTGCCTCAAAATTCAAGATACATCATATTTCCGCTTTTCGAATGGGTAAAAACTGAAACCTTCTGTGTTAGTGCTTCATATCTGGTAAATATGTATTCAGTTATGGTATGTTTTATTATAACTATTGCCGGTTTAACTATACACTTATATTCCTTAAAGTATATGAAAATCGATAAAAAATTAACCTGTTTTTTATGCAATATCAGCCTTGTTGTTTTTCTTTTGCTTAATGCAGTTCTTTTCTTCTGGGCACAGGAACTGGTCTCACAATAACCCATAAAAAATCTCCGGTCAGTTATTTAATGATAATTAATTGTAGTAATTGTTTTATAAATTGTTAAATTTGATAGTTTTTGTATTTTTGTATATGGAAATAAATTTTTACTTAATACTGGCGCTCCTGTTATTTTCAATTGGAGTAATAGGCGTGCTCACACGCAGAAATGCAATAGTGGTATTTATGTGTATAGAGCTCATGCTTAATTCTGTTAACCTGGTCTTTGTAACTTTCTCATCATTTCTGGGAAACCTGAACGGGCAGATATTCGTATTTTTTATAATGACAGTAGCCGCAGCCGAGGCTGCAGTTGGACTGGCAATTATCATAGCGCTTTACCGCAATAAATCAACAATTAACCTGGATGAAATTAACATTTTAAAATGGTAGAATATTTCTATTTAATCACGGTTTTACCTTTAGTTGGATTTTTAATTAACGGGCTGTTTGGTACAAAGATAAAGAATGAAAAAGTATCCGGGATAATTGGTTCAATAACCGTACTTGGTTCGTTTATCATCACTGCAATGGCTTACTTTCACCTTACATCACTTCCTGAAAGCTCAAGAAGCATTACCATTCCCCTCTTCAACTGGATAACTACAGGTTCGCTTAATATCAGCGCAGCATATCTTGTTGACCCGCTTTCCGTAACAATGTGTCTTATTATTACAGGGGTCGGATTCCTGATACATGTTTATGCTATCGGTTACATGCACGGTGATAGAGGCTTTGCAAGGTTCTTTGCATTCCTTAACCTGTTTATATTTGCTATGCTTAACCTTGTGCTGGGTGATAACCTGCTGCTGATGTTCTTAGGCTGGGAAGGTGTTGGTCTTTGTTCATACCTTCTTATCGGTTTTTTCTATGAGAAAAAATTTGCAGGCGATGCAGCCAATAAAGCTTTCTGGGTGAACCGTATCGGCGACTTTGGGTTTATGCTTGCAATGTTCTTTATATTTATGAGCTTCGGCACACTGAACTTTCTTGAAATAAATGCAGCAATTCCGGCATCAGCTATACCGGTTTCGATGTTCACAATAATAACACTGCTTCTGTTTGTCGGCGCAACGGGTAAATCAGCCCAGATACCGTTATTTGTCTGGCTGCCTGATGCTATGGCGGGTCCGACACCGGTTTCCGCTCTTATCCATGCTGCTACAATGGTAACTGCAGGCGTTTATATGATAGGCAGGACTTCCCTGCTGTTTGCAAACGCACCGGCAACAATGGAAATTGTTATGGTAATCGGTGCGCTCACAGCATTTATGTCAGCAACAATTGCTGTTGCGCAGAATGATATCAAAAAAATACTTGCATACTCAACAGTAAGCCAGCTGGGATTTATGTTCATGGCAATGGGTGCCGGCGCATTTTCAACGGGAATATTCCACGTTACTACACACGCTTTCTTTAAAGCGCTTATGTTCCTTGCAGCTGGCTCAGTTATTCACGGAATGCATGATGAGCAGGATGTAACTAAAATGGGCGGTTTAAAGAGCAAAATGAAAGTTACATTCCTGACCTTTTTAATGGGAGCAATTGCTATTTCTGGCATTCCTCCGTTCAGCGGATTTTTCAGCAAGGATGAAATCCTTTCAAAGCTGTTCTTCAGCGGGCATTACCCTGTATTCGGTCTTGCAGTACTTACAGCATTTATGACGGCGTTTTATGTTTTCCGCCTCATCAGCTTAACATTTTACGGCAAGCCAAGATATGATGAATCACACGTTCATCCGCATGAATCACCTGCTTTAATGACAGTACCGCTGATAATTCTCGCAGTGCTTTCTGTTGTTGGCGGTTTTATCGGCATGCCCCATATAATTGCCCCGAATTTTATCGAACACTGGCTTGAGCCTGTGTTTGGCCAGGCACTTGCAATTCTGCCTGAACATCACGTTGTAGTATCGACAGAAATTGGTTTAATAGCATTTTCAATTCTGGTAGCGGTTATCGCAATTTTGGTATCGTTAAAGATGTTTAAAACGGGCGAAAAGCTTGATGCTTTTTCAGGCGGATTTTACAGCCTGTTAAGGGATAAATACCGGGTTGATGAATTATATGATAAAATAATTGTATCGCCGTTATTATGGCTTACCGGAATATTTTATAAAATATTTGATGTAAAAGTAATTGATGGCGCAGTGAACGGAACAGCCAGGTTCTTTAACAACCTTTCGCTTGACTGGCGCAAGCTGCAAACGGGTATTGTACAGGATTACGCATTATTTTCAATTGCAGGTATTATTGCTATTCTGCTGTATATTCTGCTGAGATAAAATTAAATTATATACTTTAGATATTCGGCTACAGGAGGATATTTAGAGGAGGAGAAAGGATAAGTCTTGAAAAAGCTTATCCTTTTTTATTTTAACAATACTTCCCGCAATCCGGCTGCATCAGATACTATATGGTCAGGGAATTCATTTTTCAGCTCACTGGCAGAACCATAGCCGTAAGTTACGGCAGCTGAGCGTATTCCGTTTTCTTTTGCACCGCGGATATCGTGGTACCTGTCACCTACCATTATGCATTCAGGTTTAGTCAGCCTGTTTGTTTCAATAACATGCCTTATAATTTCTGACTTGGGTTTGTTATCTGGCGACATATCAGAACCTTTTATATAACTGAAAAATTTATCAAGCTTAAAATGGTCAAGAACTGTCAGGGCAAATTTTTCGGGCTTTGATGTTGCTATATAAAGTCTGCAGCCTGAGTCATATAATTCGGAAATCAGCTCATACAATCCGGGGTATACATTATTTTCATAAATTCCGGTTTCATTATAATGCTCCCTGAAAAATTTTACGGCAATTTCAGAGTATGTGTGAGACAGCTTTTGTCTTTCTGAATAATATGCTCGCAGCGGAGATCCTATATAAGTGCGGATTATGTTTTCATCATTTTCTGTAAGTCCAAACTTATGCAGAGAATACTTATAAGAATTAATAATTCCCGGGCTGGAATCCGTTATTGTGCCATCCAGATCGAAAAGAATATTTTTATATTTCAATACTCAGAATTTAACTTCAATTCAGCAGCGCGTTTCTTTTCGGCTTTGGTTAGGAATGCTACAGCTATAAATATGAATCCAAGTGTTATCCAGTCTTCTGTTACAGGATATTTGCCGCCAAATACTACAGCAAATAATAATGTTGCTGCTGTTCCCGCTATTAAAGATGTAAGCCTGTTTACAAGTCCCGCAAAGGTTGCCGTTCTGCCTTTGAACATAAATATAAACACGGAAAAAAAACGCAAGCAGCCCGAAAGCCAGCCCTGATATCATTGCCCAGCTCCACATATTATCAGGAGTAACAAAAGCCTCCCTGAATTGTACAATTTGTTTTGCAGTCCATCCAAACAGGTCAGTTGAATAAAATAATATAATACCAACTGTAAACATAGTAACAGTTGCGGCAATCTGCTCGATAGCAAAAAATGCTTTGTTATCCTGTTTAACTCCTTTGCCGCGTGTATTTTTATAGTAATTCATTATATATATCCTTATCGAGTATGCAATCAGATAACTAATGAGTATTGACATAGCAGCAGTTGAACCTATAAAATCAAAGCTCCCGGGTTTAAGATTAACTAAATTTGCTGCAACGGCAATAACAGCAAACAAAACAGCTGCATTTTCTTCCCAATAAACTTTTTTATGAAGTATTCCCTGCTTTATCTGAATTGCATCTATAGCCCTGCTTATAACTATAATGCTGCCCCGCATGATAACCATTGCTACCATAACACTTATTGGCAGCGTGTACATAAGTGTAGTTGTAGGTATTACAACTGCTGTACAAATTCCGGAGGGAATAATATAAAGCAGCTCTGATGGTATTTTTTTACCTAAAAATCCGGTATAAGCGTTAGACTGAATTTTATACCATCTGAAGATAAGCACAACAACCAGCGCCAGTAAATTTCCGCCGATAGTATTATAAACCAGATAATTTATTTCAAGCATTCCGGGAAAACCCTGCTGCGGACTGCCAAGAAAATATTTAACTGAAATACCTGTAATTACATATAAAACAAAATATCCAATGCAGAACTGGATAAGCTGTGAGGTACTGCCTTCTTCGGATTTAAACATATAAAATCATACAGTTATTTTATGATTGAGTAAATAGTTTAATAATCGTATTATTAAATGTTTACATTAAAATATCCTCAAATATAAACAAAAACAAAACAAAATTTAATGCTAGTTATTGGAAGAAATCCGGTTTTTGAAACCTTAAAAAATTCACCCGAATCTATAAATAAAATAGTTTTTTTAAACGGATTAACTGATAATAAAATAACGGAATTAGAACGAACTGCTAAATTAAAAAATATCACTGTTGAAAAATTATCCAAAGAACAGTTCGAAGTACTGTTTGATAAAAAAGATAAGTCAGAGGGAATATCACAGGGAGTATTTGCAGAAGTAAAGGATTTTGAATACTCAAAAACAACAGAAATCCTGAAATTCGCTGAAAATAATGATACTGTTACGCTCGTTATACTGGATGAAGTACAGGATCCGCATAATTTTGGTGCTATAATACGCACTGCTGCAGCAGCCGGGGCTCTGGGAATAATAATATCAGATAAAAATTCAGTAAAAGTAAATCACACAGTGATAAAAACCTCTTCCGGCGCTACCAATCATATCAAAATCTCAAAAGAACCCAATATTTACAAAACTATAGCTGTTTTAAAGGAATCCGGTTATAAAATTATTGGAACTATGTTAAAAAACAGTGATGATATCTATAATTACAGATTTCCGGAAAAATGCGCGGTAGTTTTTGGAGGTGAAGGCAGCGGTTTAAGGAAAAATATAATAAATCTGTGTGATGCAGTGGTAAAAATACCCATGAGCGGGAAAATTGAATCTTTAAATGTATCTGTTTCAGCAGGAGTAGTTTTATTTGAAATATTAAGGCAAAGAAATTTATAGCAGTTTTTTTTCTTTTTCAGAATCCATTTCATCTTCAGTTTTACCAAAATCCAGGTTTTCGTCATCCAGAAGATTTGACCTGTCTTCATTAATGAGATCAAGTGCTTTTAACTGATCTTTCATATGCACGAATATCTTGACCGGCAATCCGGCATTATATGACCAGTATTTTCCGATTTCAACAGTGTAGCCGATATCAGATTTGTTTACGCTATAAAATTCAATATTCTGATCTTTGAGCCTGGCTTCAATTAAGTCAGCTTCAAGGAAATCAGGTGATTCAAATACTTTTATCCAGTCTTTTATTCTTTCGTTTTCCATACAAAAGTAATTTTATATTTATTTTGAAAGTACCATTTTTTTTGATTGGGTAAAGCCATTGCCTGTTACAAGATTGTAAAAATACACACCGCTGGCCAGTCCGCTTCCGTTAAAATTCAATTTATACTTCCCTGCTGTTTCAAATCCATACTTAAGTGTAGATACCAGTCTGCCGTTTACGTCATAAATACTTAATTTCACAAAGCTGTTTTCCGGAAGTTCATATTCTATTGCTGTAGAAGGATTAAACGGGTTGGGATAATTTTGCTTTAAACTAAATTTAAGCGGAATATTATTATTGTTTCCGTTAATTCCAATAGGCAGCACAGAGCTTTTTAGTACATACAAACCTGTTTGCCTGTCAGATGCTATAATTTTACCCGATGGAAACAGGTATACACCCCAGCAACCGTCAAAATTGTAACCGTTATCAGGGGGATAAGTATCATACCATGCAATTTCAACTGGATTCGGCGGGTCAGTAATATCGAGCAATCTTACTCCGGCTGAATAATGAGCAAGCAAGGCATAGTTACCGTAAATTTCTATATTGTGACCAATTGATGAATCAATCCCCGGCGGCAGCCATGTACGCCGCAGAACAGGGTTATTTAAATTTGTAACATCCCAAACTTTAAGTTGCTTCGGCGGAAAGTTAATCTCATCAGTTACAAAAAGATAATTTCCGTTACCTGTTAATGCAGTGTTATGCGGACCCGGGTTAGGCAAATTAAACCAGCTTGTAATTGTTCTCATAGAATCCTTATTTACGGCATCAATTACATATATATAACCATCGAAGATTGCGGCAGCCCAGATTGTATCATTTACAACACGGCAATCATGGATATAATGCTGGTACCAGTTTCCTCTTTTAAGCGGATTAACAGGATTTGAAGTGAGGTCAAATATAAAAATTCCTCCTCCGTTATAATCTCCTCCGTTTAAATACAAGTACGGTCCCTCCTGAGAAATTGTATGTGTACGGGCATAACCCGGAAAAGTAATTGTGTTTACAAGTCTTACGGAATCAGGCAGGTAACTGAGGTCAACAACCTGTAATCCGCTTCCGAATGCTTCAGAAACGATATAAGCGTGTGTACCGAATGTTTTGAATTCCCTCCATAAAGATGTTAACCCGGGAACAAAATCACTTTCAGTAATATTATTTGTATCGCTGATATTATAAAATGCAGTGCCATCTGCGCATCCCAGGATTGCGTATTCTTTTCCGTCCGGCGCAGTGTATCCCCAGATGGCTGAATAAAGGTTAGAGTTATGCTCATTTTTATTTGCAATTAAACGCATATTGTGTGAATTTAAACAATAAAGCTTAACTGTTAAACTTAACAGGATAACTGAAATTAAAATGATCGCTTTTTTCAAGTCTTTAAATGATTTTCTTATTTCAATCTACGTTGAAATCAATAATAAAAAAAGCCCGTTATAACGGGCTTTAAAAAATACATAAAAATTTACTTATTTAATACCATTTTTCTGGTTTCAGTAAATCCTTCAGATGTTGTTAAAGTATAATAATATATACCGCTTGAAAGCCTGCCTGCATCATAGTTAAGCCTGTAGCTTCCTGCCTGTTTAAATTCATCTGCCAGTATACCAACCTGTTTGCCAAGTACATCATAAATTTTAAGTGTTACAAATGATGCTTTTGGAATATTGAATTCAATAGTAGTTGATGGATTGAATGGATTGGGATAATTCTGTTTTAATGCAAATGTATTTGGAATATAATGGTTATTGTTGTTCAATGCAGTAACCTGGCTTCCTGCTCTGATAACAAACAACCCGCCAGACATATCAGAGCCTATTATCTTGCCTGATGATGGAAACATAAATACACCCCAGCATCCTGCAAAATTATTATTATTATTCTGTGTATATGTATCATACCATGCAATTTCAACCGGAGCAGCAGGATTTGTAATGTTCAGTATCCTGATACCTGCAGTATAATGAGCTACTACAGCAATATTATTATAAATTTCAACATTATGAACAATTGAATTTGTGATTCCTGTTGGCTGCCAGGTAGTGACCAATGTAACATTGTTTAGATTACTTTTATCCCATACTTTAAGCTTACCCGGCGGACTTGAAGTTTCATCAGTTGTATAAATAAATCTTCTGTCATTTGGAATAGCGCAATTATGCGGGAACGGGTTTGGATTGTTTACCCATGATGCAATATTTGTAAGATTATCTTTATTTGCGGCACTTATAACAGAGATTGTTCCCGGCGGGTCGTAAATATTACAAGCATAAATGGTATCATTTAATATCCTGGCATCATGAACGTAAAAATTTGACCATTGCCCCCTTTTTACCGGTGCAGTTGGATTTGTTATATCAAGAATTGTAATACCGCCCTGGTCAGTTCCGCCAAGTGTATTATTGCCGCCCTGTAAATAAAGGTACGGACCTGACTGGGAAATTGTGTGAGTTTTTGTATAACCGGTATATGAATATGTTGAAACCAGACTTACTGAGTCAGGCAGATACTGCAAAGCAATAACCTGAAGCCTGCTGTTCGTACCTTCTGATACTACATAAGCATAGCTTGAAAATACCTTCATTTCACGCCATCCGGAATTTACACCCGGAACGAAATCACATAAATATACATTGGATGTATCGGTAATATCATAAAATGCTGTACCGGTATTGCATCCAAGAATTGCATATTCCCTTCCATTAGGACCGGCATAACCCCATACTGCCGAATATCCATTGCCATAATCATCTTTCTGGGCAATCAAAGTAGTATTCTGGTTTGCCAGCTGAGAAAATAATGATGAAATAAAAATTAATGATAATAAACCTGCAGTTATGATATTTTTCTTCATTATATTTATTTGTTAAGAACCATTTTTTTAGTTTCAGAAAATCCGTTATCGGTCTGCAAAGTGTAATAATAAATTCCGCTTGAAAGCCTGCCTGCATCATAGCTTATGCTGTATGAACCTGCCTGTCTGAATTCATCAGCAAGTATTGCCACTTCCCTGCCTAATACATCAAATACCTTTAATTTAACATATGATGCTTTTGATAAGCTGAAATCTATTCTGGTTGACGGATTAAACGGGTTGGGATAATTCTGTTTCAATTCAAATTTATCCGGAACATTATTTACCGGGTCGTTAATTCCGACCAGCGGAATTGTTGGTTTAACTACATATAAGCCTGTCTGCCTGTCTGAACCGATTATTTTTCCGGAAGGAAACATATATACACCCCAGCAGCCGTTAAATGTATTATTATTATTTGAAGGATATGTATCATACCAGGCTACTTCAATTGGAGCAACCGGATTTGAAATATTCAATAATCTGATACCTGCTGTGTAATGAGCAACAAGAGCATAGTTACCGTAGATTTCAACATTATGCACAATTGAATTTGTAATTCCGGTTGGCTGCCAGTTCGTCACAAATGTTACATTAGAAAGATTTGAAATATTCCAGACTTTAAGTTTTCCGGGCGGTGTTGAAGTTTCATCTGTTGTATAAATATAGGTTCTGCCGGCAGTAAGTGCTGCATTATGCGGAAACGGGTTTGGATTATTAACCCATGAAGTTATAGTTGTGAGATTATCTTTATTTGCTGCATTAATTACAGTGATTGTTCCGGGCGGATCGTAGATATTACATGCATAAATAGTATCATTTCTGACCCTGCTATCGTGAACATAATGAGTATTCCACCCTCCTCTTTTAACCGGAGCGGTTGGATTTGTGAGGTCAACAACAGTAACACCCTGCCCAAAGCTGTTATTACAGCCATGCAGGTATAAGTAAGGACCATCCTGTGATATTGAATGTGTTGAACTGTGACTAGCCATATTAGATGTGCCGACAAGACTAACGGAATTAGGCAGGTTAGCCAGATTTATGATTTGAATCTTACTATTGGATGCTTCTGATACAACGTAACAATAGTTTGAAAATACTTTCATTTCGCGCCAGTTATTGTTTGGTCCGGGAATAAAACCAACTTCAACTATATTAGCTGAATCAGTAATATCATAAAATGCTGTACCATTGTAGCAACCTAAAATAGCATACTCCCTGCCGTTTGGGGCTACATAACCCCATAAAGCAGAATAAAGGTTTCCACCGGTTCCCGGATGGTCATTCTTTGAAGCAAGAAGCGACATATTACTATGCCCAAGCTGAGCATTAACAGAACCGGGATTTAAAAATAAAACTGAGAGCAAAACTGCAAAAACAGTAAGTAATGATCTGGATGACATTAACATTAAATTTTAATAAATTATAAAATAAATTCCGTGATTATATGAAATTATCTTTATATAAGCAATAAGCAATAAATTGCCTATATTAGTCATATTTACTAATGACTTTTATCCCTCTTTTTCAGGGTTTTCGATGTTAAATTGTTTGATTTTTGTATAAAGGTGACTCCTTTGTATATCAAGAGCCTCAGCAGTGCGTGAAATATTCCAGTTATTTTCTGCTAATTTACGTTCAATGAATATTTTTTCGGAAACATCCTGAAAATCCCTTAAAGTAGCATCAGAATTCACAAGCTTATCCAGCTCAGAATTAAACGACTGTTCTTCAGCTTCGATATTTTTGCGGTCAATTATGTCAGAATCCGAAAGGATTATCAGTCTTTCCACAGTGTTTTTTAATTCCCTTACATTACCCGGCCATTTTAATGAACTTAAATACTCCATTGCTCTGGGTGTAAATGTTTTGAGCGGCATATCGTTTTTAAGCGAAATTCCCCTTGAAAAATAACAAACAAGCTCTGGGATATCTTCTTTCCTGCTTCTTAATGGCGGAAGATTTAATGTAAGTACATTAAGCCGGTGATAAAGGTCTTCCCTTAACTTTCCTTCTGCAATCAGTGTATTAATATTCCTGTTAGTAGAGGCAATGATCCTTACATCAACCGGAATTTCTTTATTGCTGCCCAGCGGTTCAATTTTATTTTCGCTTAAAACATTCAATAGTTTAGCCTGTGAATCCATGTTAAGATCTGAAATTTCATCAAGGAATAGGGTTCCAAAATTGGCCATTTCAAATTTGCCAATTCGATTACCGGGTGAAAATGAAAGATAGCCTTCAACACAGCCAAAAAGTTCAACTTCAAGCAGATCTTTTGGAATAATAGCGCAGTTTACATGTATAAAGGCATTATTTTTTCTTTCGCTCAGCCTGTGTATCTGTTTTGCCGCAAGCTCTTTACCTGTACCATTTTCGCCTGTTATCAGTACCCTGCTTGATGTTGATGCAATTTTAATTACCTGGTCAACCATCCGTTTCATTTCAGGGCTATTGCCTAAAAATTCTGCGTCAACATCAAATTTTCTTTTAATACTTTCATTTTCTAATAAGAGTTTTTTATAATTTAATCCGTTCTGAATTGTAAGCTTCAGTCTTTCAACATCAAAAGGTTTTGAAATAAAATCATATGCGCCTAGTTTAGTGGTTTGAACAGCCGTTTCAATATTTCCGTGTCCTGAAATCATTATAACTACCGAGTTGCTGTCAATTTTCTTTAGCTCCTGCAGGACTTCAATACCATCCATTTTAGGCATTTTGATATCAAGCAGAACTATATCAGGTTCAACTTCCCTGTATTTTTCAATACCAGCCGGACCGTTGAACGCTTTTTCGATCTTAAAACCATCATGTTCAAGGATCATCTTAAGAACATCAACAATTGCTTTATCATCTTCAATTATTAAGACAGTATCCATATATGATTATTTTCATGATTATTTTTATCATTATTATTTGTTCCCGGCATTACATAATCACTGTAAAGCTGTTTTAGACCGGGGAAAAATTCCAGTATTTTATCAAACACTGCCGGTGCAACATTAACTACCGAAGGAAATAATAATGATCTTTGCCTTGTTTGTGCTGATGGGATATCTGCAACGGATAAATTATACAACAATACGCTTGTTACCAGCAATCCCTGCAAAAAACCCGTTACAGTTCCCAGAATTTTATCTATTAAGCCAGTTCCGGAATTAATATTTGCAATATACCGTGCAAGCCAGACTGAAGCTCCGTAAACAATACCAATGATTAAAAGAAAACTTAAAACTTTTATTAAAACAGAATTTTCCTTAATTACTTTTTCCAGAATTCCGGTAAACTGGAGATAAAAATTAACTGCAAGAATGAAACCCAGAATTATCCCTGCAATTCCCAATAATTTCCGTAAAAAACCTTTTCGGAAACCAAAAAAAGTTGGCAGAGTAATCAGTAAAACAATTATTATATCTAACCAGTTCAATAAATTTACCTGTATTTAAAAAAATAAAAAAACACAAAGAACCAAAAAGTTACTTTGTGTTTAAAATTTTATAGTTTAAAATTTTCAGTTTTTAAATTCTGCCTCAAACCTTTTAGCTTCATTTAAATATTTTGATTTAGGATAAAGCTCTTTGAATTTATCAAATACACGTTTGGCATTTTCCTTATCTCCGGCAGTAGTGTAAACCCTGATTGCGTAAAACAGGTTTTCCTGGTTAATAACAACATCTTTGTTTACATTAGCAGCTTTTTCATAATATTCGCCTGCTTTTTTAAGGTCGCCTTTAGCTTCATGTACAGCAGCAATACCTGAAAGACAGGAAGCTTTGATAATATCGTTATCGCCGCCGTAATCTTCAAACTGTTTTAAAGCATTGTCATAATCTTTAATATTAAAATAACAGTTTGCCAGATATAATTTTGCGGTTTCTCCGCTTTCTGTGCTGCCGTATTCATTTACAATCTGGCTAAGACCTGTTATATTTGCAGCAGGGTCACCGTTAATTGATTCAGGATATTTACCCTGTTCATACAAAATAATTACAGCCGAAAGCTTTGTTTCAGCTTCTTCATTTTTTGCCTTTTTATTGCTGAAATAAAGGAAACCAACAACTACAAGTACAACCAAAACACCAGCTGCAATATAAACTTTCTTTTTATTTTCATCATTTTCAAACCAGTTCCTTGCTTCAAAATACTTTGTAACAAGCTTATCCTGTTTGATTTCCTTATGTGTTATCTTTTTACGTGCTTTTAGCGAAGACATCTAAAACCTTTCTGGCTATTTCTCAAAAAATTAAAAATATCCTGATAAAAAGGATATTATTATATTAAATCGGTTCTACAAACTACAAATATATGCAAAAATATGCAATTATTCAAAGAAAATTTTATTATTCCATAATGGTTATTACCTGAAAAAAGTTCTGGCCATATCGTAGAATTTATCTTCAACCAGCTTTAAGCTGCTTACAGCTTCTTCGATAGGGATATCAACAATTTCAGTCCCCTGCAGCGCTGCCATTCTCCCGAACTTTCCTGCTTTTACCATTTCTACAGCATACACTCCGAACCTGCTCCCAAGTACCCTGTCGTAAGCTGTTGGCGAGCCTCCTCTTTGTATATGTCCCAGAATTGTTGCTCTTGTTTCCACACCTGTTTTTTTTTCAATTATTTCTGCCAGAACGTTTGCTATTCCGCCCAGTCTTACGTGTCCAAAAGCGTCCAGCTTTTGATCCTGCAGGATCATTTCTCCTTCTTTTTGGTCAGACTCGCTTATTCTTGCACCTTCTGCAACAACAATAATCGAAAATGTTCTGCCGCGTTTATCGCGGTCATTCATTACTTTAATAATTTCATCCAGCTTTATTTCTTTTTCAGGGATCAGTATCAGATCAGCTCCTCCTGCAATACCGGCATGCATAGCAATCCAGCCGGCATGCCTGCCCATTACTTCAATTATCATAGCCCGGTGGTGAGATTCTGCAGTTGTATGAATCCTGTCTATAGCATCCATTGCAATATTTACTGCAGTATCAAATCCAAATGTGTAATCAGTTCCGTTAAGATCATTATCGATAGTTTTGGGAACGCCTACAACTTTAAATCCGGTCTTTGCAAGCTTGTTAGCAACCCCAAGGGTATCTTCGCCTCCTATAGCAATCAATGCATCAAGACCTATCTTTTTCGCATTTTCAATTACTTTCTGTTCTCCGCCATCTATTTTATATGGATTTGTCCTTGAAGTTCCAAGTATAGTTCCGCCTTTCTGTAAAATTCCGGAAACCGAATTAATATCAAGCGGCCTTGTATAAATATCAACCAATCCTTTCCAACCGTTTTCAATTCCAACACATTCCCAGCCATATGTTAATGCTTTTCTCACAATAGCCCTGATAACAGCATTTAAACCGGGGCAGTCTCCCCCGCCGGTAAGCATTCCGATTTTCATTAATTTAATTCTCCTGTACCTGTAATATTTTTAAAAATAATTCCGGATTTAATTCTTTTCTGATTGCCATATAGACCTCATCAGGTGTAATTTCTTTCATGCAGGTTGGTAAATTACAACCATAATCATGACCCAAATATAAACATGGCGAGCAGTATTTGCTGCTTTGTATCATCACAGCCCGTTTATTATAAGCGCCCCATTTTACCGGATTTGTTGGTCCATGCAAACCTATAGTTTTTGTTCCAACGCATGTGCTTACATGCAGAATTCCGGTATTGCTGCAAAGCATCAGACGGGCTTTTTCTACCAATGCCGCAGTTTGTTCCAGTGTAAATTTACCTGCAGTATTTATTGCGAATCCCTTAAGTGCTTCATACAGCGGGTCACATAAATATCTTTCAAAATCAGTACCTGTAATAAGAACTACGATATTTTTATCAGCTTTGAACAGCTGTTTTCCAACCTGAATATAATTTTCCAGCGCCCATTCCCGCGGTTTACCGTTTTCTCCGCAGCCGGGATGAAAGCAAATAACTGTTTTATTTTCCAAAGAGTGTTCACTCCAGAATTTATCCCTGAATTGCCTGTGTTCCTGTTTCAGGAAAAATTCAAGCTGAAGTTCGTCATAATCATATTCACCGCTTACAGGCACAATTCCCAGCGGAATAAGCAGATCCATAAAATTTTCAACTTCATGTTTTGTTCTGCTGTGAGCTATTACTGCATCATTTACAACATGTTTCCACTGTCCTTTGGTTCTGAAACCTATCGAATAATCTCGTTTTGTAAATATTGTAATCAGAGAATTAATTCTTTCCCATTGACCGGCATCAATTACGACTTCATATTTAACTTTCCTTAATTCCCTGACAAATCTGTAAAAATTCAGCGGATTTTTAAGAAAATCATATACTCTGCAGTTAATAATTCTGTCTATATATGGAATTTTTTCAATTACAGAAATATTTATATCACTGCACATAAAGGTGATTTTTGCATTCGGGAAAGAATTTTTTAGTTTTCTTAAAGTTGGAATTAATAGTATTGCATCCCCTATCGCAGCAAGCTTAATAAATAAAAACGTTCTGAATATCTTCTATAGGCAAACGCCTTTTACGCCGGGTAAATAATGCCAGAAAAAGCACTAAAGGAATACCCAAATACCTGTCAAAAAACCTGAAAATCTTTTTTCTGCGCATTAGTCGGTAAAGATAATTAAATATGTATTTTATATCAATTCAGCTATCTATATTGCACAAATTATATGAATTTATACAGAAAATTCTGAATTTTACTGATAATTAGAAATTTAAAACTATAACAATACAAATGACTGTAAAATTACAGAAATATAAACTTATTAAAGCAGCAAAAGAAGCATTAAAAAATTCATATAGTCCTCATTCTGGTTTTAAAGTGGGTTCGGCAATACTTACAAAGAAGGGTAAAATTTTTAAAGGGACAAATGTTGAATTTGATGCTCTTACATTAACTGTCTGCGCAGAAAGAGCTGCTTTATTTAATGGCATTACCGGCGGATCAAGAGATTTTAAATCTATTGCTATTGCTACTTCATCAAGCGAGTTCATATATCCATGCGGTTTATGCAGGCAGGCTTTAGTTGAATTTAATCCGCAATTGGAAGTAATATTAATAACTAAAAACAATAAGACTAAAACCTTTATTTTAAAAGATATTATACCCGAATATTTTAAGCTGAATTTAATATAATTATTTTTTTTTGTTACTATATGCATGATATTGAAAATAAAAAAAATGAGCGGTCAAATTGAAGTTATCTGCGGAAGTATGTTCAGTGGAAAAACCGAAGAACTTATACGAAGACTAAGAAGAGCGCAAATAGCCAAACAAAGAGTTGAGATATTTAAGCCTAAAATTGATAACAGGTACAGTGAAAGCGAGATAGTTTCACATAACGAACAGAAAATACCAAGTACAGTAGTTGAAACAGCAGAGCAAATTCTGCTTTTTTCTGCTGAAGCAGATGTAATTGGTATTGATGAAGCTCAGTTCTTTGATTCATACCTGGTAGAAGTCTGTCAGAAACTTGCTGCCCAGGGAAAAAGAGTAATAGTTGCTGGTCTGGATACAGATTACAGGGCAATACCATTTGAACCAATCCCTCAGCTTCTGGCTATTGCTGAATACATCACCAAAACCCTGGCAGTATGTGTTAAATGCGGGGCACCTGCTAACCGTACACAAAGAATTTCGAACACAGGCGACAGAGTACTGGTTGGAGCTACAGATCTGTACGAAGCAAGATGCAGAAGCTGTTATGAGCCGCCTGAGGATTGATATCAAAGGGGAGGTCATTTGAAAAAAGTAATTACATCATTCGGTTCCGCATTTATTAAGGATAGCGAACCGTTATATTCTGAAATTGAATTAATTGGCAGGTATATTGCAGAATCCGGTTATTCAGTTTGTTCCGGCGGTTATTACGGATCTATGGAAGCAATTTCAAAAGGTGCCAAGAGCGCCGGGGGTAATACAACCGGTATTACTGTTAAAGGCTGGAATTCTGTACCCAACAAATATATTGATGAAATTGCAGCAATGCCAAATCTGATGGAAAGAATTGTTGAGCTAATAGGAATTGCTGATGCATATGTGGTATTTAAAGGCGGAACCGGTACACTAGTTGAAATTTCTGTTGCTTTGGAATTAATGAATAAAAGATCAATGCCGGAGAAAAAAATGATGTTTTATACTGATTTCTGGAAAAATATGATCGAAATATTAAAAAATGATTCCGATGAATTAAAAGAAATGATAAACAGGAATGTATACTTCATTAACAATCCGGATGAAATAAAAAAGTTTTTTATGAATTTGAATCTTTAAAATATTTTAAAAAACCACTAACTTTGTAAAATACCCGGAGGTACGTAAAATGATCAGATATTTTACAATAATTACAGCAGCCCTGCAATTTATAATATCAAACAATTTTTTATTTTCACAATGGGTTGAGCTTAATTCAGGCGTAAATGTACGACTAAATTCAATCAGTTCTATTAAAGAATTAACAACATGGGCTTGCGGAAACAATGGAACGGTTATCAAGAGCAGCAATATGGGTGATAACTGGGAAAACGGAAATTTAGGCGGTATTCCTTCCAATATTAACTTACATCATATTTATGCATTAAATGAAATGAAAGTGTTTGCTGCCGGTAACGACGGTATTACGGCAAATTTATACTTGACAAATGACGCAGGTGCTTCCTGGTCTGTTAATAAAACTCAGATAAACGGAAAATTTAATGCTATATACTTTATAGATAACAATACAGGCATATTAATTGGCAGCCCGGTTAACGGAAGATGGTCAATATGGAAAACAATTAACGGTGGTTTTTCGTGGGATTCAACAGGCAAATATTTACAGCAAAACATGACAGAAATAGGTTTTCCTAACTCGTTGTGGGCAGCGGGATCGACAATTTGGATAGGAACTGATAACTACAGGGTTTACAAATCAACAAACTTTGGAACAAACTGGATGGCTCAACCAACCGGAAGCGAAATAAACTCAGCACCGTTATGGTTTGATTTTGATTATAATATCGGTTTAACCGGCAGCAGCAATCTGCTGCGCACAGTTAACAGCGGGAATAACTGGATAGTTGAAACAATTCCCGGAACAGGGAGCATTATTGCAGTTACCGGGAGTGCCCACTCACGATTCAACTGGGTAATACGCAGTGATAATAAAATATATCTTAATCCGCACAATACCAATACTTGGGAATACGATTATACAGCACCAAACGGTAATTATACATATATGTCGATTGAACGTAACGGATATTTCGGCGGAGCAGTATTTGCATTAAGGGATAACGGCGGTATATCAAGAACATATTTCCTGGCAATAGGAATAAATATTATTTCTACCGGTGTACCGGTAAAGACAATACTGAACCAGAATTACCCGAACCCGTTTAATCCAATTACCAGCATAACTTTCGATATTTCTGAAAAAAATTTTACAACTATAGAAATATTCAATTCTGCCGGGCAAACTATAGATAAACCAGTTAATTCTGAATTAAACCCCGGTTCATATAAGCTTGATTGGGATGCATCAAAATATCCAAGCGGAATATATTTTTACACATTAAGAACCGCTGATTTCATAAAAACAAATAAAATGATTTTGGTTAAATAAATTCATTTGATTCTTTTGTAATTTATTTCTACTCCTTTGGCTTCTTCTCCTGAAGGTGTGATATTGTATATTGTGATTATCAGATTATTTTCATCAGCCGGTTCCAGAACTGTTTTCCAGCCCCATGACTGAATTTCTACAGGCGAAAGCCTGTAACTGTAATGACCTAACGCAGAAAATATTCCGCTGCCCTCTTCACCGTTCTGCATCATAATTGCTGTTCCGTTATGAAAGCTATCGATATTGGCACACTGGAATTTATCATCATTCAGATTATAACCATATATCGAAATACCTTCGAACGGTTTTCCCTGCATACTTCCTGAATATTCATGCATTAAGAACATACCATTCAGGACAGGCTTTATGCTTCCTTTCATTACAGATTCATCAGCAAGTTTACCGGGTTCAAACCAGGTTTTTGCCACGCCTTCCCACTCCCCCGCCAATTTAAGAAGCATGGAATGTTTGCCTGTTTCTTTTGATTCTTCGAACTTACTTTTTGCCATATAAATTATATTGTATTTTCTATTAATGGAATTTTTTTTCTTTAAAATAACTGCAGTTATAACACTGATAACAATACCAAGCAAAAATACAGTCATTAACATTACAATTGACTGAAGTAAAGGATTATTCCACATCACTGCTTCTTTATCGAATTCCTGAAGCTGTTTTGTTATTACTTCCTGCGTTTGCCCGCTGGTTTTAATTTTTTCGCGGTAAATTTCAATCATTTTTCCGCTCATATCAGGAGCAATTACTGTATATAAAATATAGACATATACTCCGAATATTACTGATGCTACCCCGGAAATCCCCAGTCCAAGCATAAATGCTTTACCGAATGTAATTTTTCCGCCGTTTACTTTATCCCTGTATGCTTTAACCCCGAAAAATACAGCAGTAAGAGCAATTATCATGCTGCTGTAACCTATAATTTCGCCGGTCTCCCACATTTCTGCAGAAAAATCCTTCATAAAAAGTAAATGTGACAAAATAAATAATCCGGTAAGCAAAACACCTGAAATTAAACCATAAATTAAAATTTTTTTACTCATAAAATTTAATGTTTGATTGTTAAATGAGTGCAAAAATAGCTGATATTCTGCTTGTAACATTCACCCGAAAGTATGAAAATTACTAAACTATGGTACTAAATTAAGATTCCTGGCGGTTTCTATGGCTTGAGTTCTGCGGTTGACACCTAATTTTGAATAAATATTATTTGTATGGGTTTTTATTGTATTGAGGGATAAATATAATTTATCTGCTATTTCCTGGTTTGAAAATCCGGCTGCAATTAACTTTAAAACCTCAATTTCTCTCTGGCTCAGTTCCATTTCCATAGGCAGTTTTACCGGTTCTGCAGGCTGTTGGGTATAATTATTCTTTTTTCCTGCTTTAAATCCCAGATATACACCAATTGAAAGGAATAAAACTGCAACTACCCCGATAAAAACATCTGTTTTAATTTTATAGGAAAAATAATAATACTCAAATGTTTTTAACAGCGCAATTGCACATGCAAGCAGGAGTCCCATAAACAGAACATATTTAAGAAACTCCTTTTTACTTTTAGCCAACCTGCCCGGTCTTACTGCCATTAAATATGTTAACTTAATTTATTATTATACAGTTAACAGTTAAAATCTAACATTCTTTATACCCTCTACAAGGAAGTCAAATCCAAACAGCATAGTGAAGTAAAACTGCCACTCCTTGCCGTAAGTAACCGTTTTCTGCTCACCTGTAGTGGAAGGAAATATCCTCGAAAACTGGTCAAGTCCATAAGAAGCATTAAATGCAAATGCAGTTGGATACACATAATATGAATATGAAAGTAATCTCAATTCAAAACCCACATCTTTTTTAAAATCCTTCAGTTTAGCTGCATTTCCGTTCCATGCATTTCCAACATCACCATAAACCGATAAATAAAGCTTATCAAAATAGAACTGCAGGAAATTAAAATCAATATTTGTTGCGATCGGGAAGCGGTAAGTTAAATTTGCAGTTGCATACCTGTTCCCGCCCAGTGCATAAAAAGGATATCCTTTCATATTAGGAAAGCCGCTTGCATAAAAATCAAAGAAATTATCCTGCTGCGGACCGAAAATAGTGCCGCCCCTTAATCTTAAGCTTAATGAATGTGAATTATCAAATAATCCGAATCCCTGCAGCAAATCTCCTTCAAGCCTGTGGAATTTAGCCTTCTCGAACGTTTCCGTGACATTTCCCTGGTCATCAATTGTAAGTTCCGGGTTAAGATCGTTTATCTCATAGTCATACTTCAGCCTTAAATACCTACCGATAGGGTTAATATCATCATTTTTATTGGGAGTAAATGAGCTGTAAGTATATGCCAGAGAAAGATCTCTGCCTGTAAAATAATTTGTAGAAGTAGCCGATACCTGCCTGTTTATAGAGGGAATAATAAATGTACTAAGCTTTGAGGAATATGATGAAAATGTGAACCCGGCCCTCATATTGTGATTGGCATTAATGATCTTGAATCCCATACCAAACTCAAACTGAAGCAGGTCGTAAGTAACATCAACGCCTATTGTATCAAGTCCGGCAACAAGATCAGCATTGGTTTTTCTTGAAACATTGTAGCCTGCAAGCTGGAATGAGGGGAAAAATCCTAGCTTGTTGAGGAATAAGCGTTTAAAGAACGGTATACCGTTATTGTAATCGAACTGAAGGAACAGGTCACGTTCAAAGTTCCTGTTAATGGAAGCTCCGCCGAAAATTCCCATTCTGCCTAGCACATCAGATGAATAGAAATACAAACCGGGCTTCAGTATATCCAGGAATTTTCCATCCTTTGTATAATTATCAAATCTGATAACAGGGATTATAAACAGCGGTGTCGCTACATTATTATAACCGGTTGATGAATAGTTTTTTACGCTGTCATCGTTAAATTTCCTTAACTTATCAAAGTTAAACTGGTTTTTCGTTAAACCGGAATTACTGCTGTTTTCAAGTTCATATTTTGTGATCAGCCTGTCCGGCCTGTTGTATTTTGCATTTTTTTCTGCAATAAGGCTGTCAAGCACTGTGTAATTTTTCAGTTCGGATATTTTATATCCTTCAGAGTTCCAGATAGAAAATGTTAAATTATTTTCAGCATCAACAGAAGGCATAAAAGCGCCCCCTAAAACATTTGTAAGCTGCTGCATAAATGCAGTGCTGCTTTCTTTTGACATGCGGGCATTTTTTATAAGGTCATACTTGTAAATATTATATATGCCGGTAATATCTGATGCAAATATTATTGATTCACCGTTTTTAGTATAAACGGGGCTGCGGAAATCAGCTGCCGGATCATTAAACATGAATAATATTTCTTTGCTGTCAACATTTATTTCTGCTATCTGCCTTGAGCCTTCTTTGGAATAATCAAAAACTATATTATTGTGTACCGGAGACCATTTTGGAGCGTAAATCTGTTCACCATTTGTAAATGAGGTCAGCTGTTTAATTTCGCTTTTATTCAGCTTTTTACCGTTTGGAGCTGGCGCAATAAACAGGTTCTGTGTACCGTCACTGTTTCTGACGAAACAAATCCTTTTGCCGTCACCGGAATAAGCAGGGGCATGTGCTCTTAAACCGCTTGTAAGCTGTGTTTCAGTTTCAGATGAAATATCATATTCAAACAGGTCAAATACAACAGCATCATGAATATTTGGCTTATTCCTTCTTGAAAAAATTATCTTTTTGCCGTCAGGCGACCAGTTATAAGCCCCGCTGACACTTGCAATGAGCATTTCATCATCTGATTTGCTGTTTACATTATGAATAAACATTGATGTTGAGCCGTAATCGTAAGTTTTGTTGGAAAGGTATGTTATCTTTTTACCATCCGGAGAGAACTGAGGATAATAATTTGCAAACCCAACATCAGCAATCAGTTTTCCCTGAACTTCAAGCTGATTTATCGGTTCAACCCTGGTTTTATAATCCTGTTTTAAAAATGCTTTCCATTCATCATAAAGCTTACTGCCTGATTTACCGATAGCTTTTTCAAAAGCTCCTTCTGAGTTCAGTCTAGTAAGATCGCCCAGATTTACGGTGATTTCCTTAAGTTTATCTTCGCCGTATTTTTCTGAAATATACCTGGTAAGAGCAAAACCTGAATTATAAATTGATTCAGCCTTATAAGTTGTTACCGAAGCAAACTGCCCCATATCTTCCCATGAGAGCATATTGTTACCAAGAACCCTCATACGGAGTATCATATCCCTGTGAGCATCCCAGTTATCGTACCCAAGCTGCTGCCTTTGGTATTGCGATGTTCCCTCTGCAAACCATGCGGGTACTCCTACACCTGAAATTGGATAAGAAATAATTGTATTAGGATACCCGTAAAGTACATCAGGTCTGCGCTCTTTTTCATAATTAAGGAACTGAAGATAAATGGAAGGGAATTTTGTTGAAAACTTCATTGATGCCTGAACCTGAATTATATGAATATACTCGTGCGTAATTACATTGCGCAGCCAGTTGTGAGTGCCGCGCAGGTCAAAATCAAGCGCAACTGCAGCAATCTCTATCCTGTTTCCGTAGTAATCGGTTGCGCCGTTTGAAATATCGGATTCATCGTTTATTATCCATGATGTTTTCTCTTCGGGTCTGTAATTATATAAAGTTGTAATAGGTCCGTAAATTTCTTCTGCTATTTTAGCTGTAATCTTTGCAGTTCGTTCAGTACCTTTATGGTAATGAATATAAAAATGTTCGGTTTCTATGGTAAACCAGTCAAGCTCAGGATTAGGCTCAAACTGTGAATATAATACAGAAGAGAATACAAACAATAATATCAGGATTCTGGATATCATAAACTAATAATTAAATAAATTAAGTTAACAAAAGTACATGAAATGCAAGATTAACTGAAAATGACAGTTATATCAATGCTAAAAAGTAACGAATTTTTAAAGATTTATTAAAAAACGGGTAGTTGTTTTGCTATAATGCGGAAATTATTTAAACAAATTTAAAAGTAAATAAACAAAAAGTAAAGGGGCAGAAAATATCCGCCCCTTTTAAAATATGGCGCCATGCTAAGGGTAATTTTTATTTTCCTGTAAGGTTTGCCCGTAAGTAAGGTTTAATTCCAATGAATTAAGGTATTTGAAGATTAAGGAACTGAACAATTAAGGTTATTTAATAAGTGTCATTTTTTTGATAAGGTTAA
>LLZO01000006.1 GCA_001567545.1 Candidatus Tepidiaquacellales bacterium OLB5 | reverse complement strand
TTTTGATAACTCTTCTCAGGTCTTTTACAAGCTCAATTAACCGCAAATACATTTTATTTCCTTTTACCAGGTTAGCTTCGCCGTCCAGAATAATTTCATACGGTGTCCCGTCATATGTAATATTAGCTTTCAGAACAATATAAAATGTTTCTGCGCCGTTGGTTTTTTCCTTTGCATAATACACTTCGTTTTCAAGCACCTTATTATCTTTAACTGAATTAATAATTTCATTCAGCGCACCGGAAGAAAGCTCGCATGATTTTTCCTCATCGGATTCATTTGGCATTGCTTTACCTTCATATTTAATGCTGTATGCAGATGAGTTCCCGCTTAAGCTGAACTTTTCTGTTCGTGTTGTTCTGTTAAGATCATTTTCTGCCCAATAATATGATATATCCAGAATTAAGCTTTGTGACAGTATTGTTGATGTAAATAATAACAGCGATAAAATTAATGTTTTCATTTTAATAAATTATCCTTTAAAAAATTATCCTTCAAGTATTTTTAAATGTTCTTTCAGCTTTTCAAGCTTTTGTTTGTTATCCTCAAGCTTTTTACGTTCATTTTCAACAACTTCCTTTGAAGCTTTGGAAACAAATTTTTCATTGCTTAATTTTTTATCTACCGATAAAATAAATCCTTCAGTCCTTTCAATTTCCCTGGAAAGCTTGGCTTTTTCAGCATCTACATCAATTAAACCCTCAATTTTAAGGTAAACCTGGTATTTGCCAACCACTGTTGTAACTGATTTATAAACCGGTGCTTCACTGCTTACAGCAATATCAAGCTCATTTATTTTTGCAAGTATGCGGATATATTCTTTTACACCTGAAATGAATTTTTCATCATCAGAACCTGAACAGTTCACAGTTATATCACATTTTACGCTTGGTGATAGCCCCATTTCCGCGCGCAGGTTGCGCGCAGCAGCTATAAGCTGCTGAATTGCTATTACACCATCTTCAGCATCCCTGTTTATTTCAGTTTCATTCAGCTTTGGCATATCAGAAACAGTGATGCTTTCACCTTCTTTTCTGGATTTAATCCCCTGCCAAAGTTCCTCGGTAATAAACGGCATAACAGGATGAAGAAGCTTAATTGCATCTTCAAAAATATCAATTGCATGTTCAAATATTATCTGTGCAGAATCAGGGTTATTATTAGCTTTAATTTTCAGTATTTCAATATACCAGTCGCAGAAATCGCCCCAGATAAAATCATACAGCGCTTTGGATGCTTCGTTGATCTTATATTCATTCAGCGCAGCAAGATAATCCTTAACTGCTGTTTGTAGCCTGCTGTTTATCCATATATCAAAAATATCCTTTTCATAAGGTTTATTGTTTCCCTGTGACTGTTCTTTCTTCATCAGCAGGAAACGTGCTGCATTCCATATTTTATTTGCAAAGTTTCTGCCTATCTCGCATTTTTCTTTGGCAAAATGGATATCAGTTCCCTGCGGCGCAAGGTACACAAGAGTAAAACGCAGCGCATCTGTGCCGTATTCATCCATTACAGCAATAACATCGGGTGAATTGCCAAGCGATTTGCTCATTTTCCTGCCGATATTATCGCGTACTATATTATGATAATAAACATCTTTGAACGGTATTTTACCGGTGAATTCCAGCGAAGCCATTATCATTCTGGCTACCCAGAAGAAAATAATATCCGCAGCCGTTGAAAGGAAATCAGTAGGAAAATATTTCTTCAGGTCTTCAGTATCATCAGGCCATCCCATTGTAGAAAACGGCCACAGCCAGCTTGAAAACCATGTATCAAGCACATCGGGGTCCTGTTCCCAGTTCTCAATATCCTTTGGCGGATCAACTTCGCAGTAAATATCTCCGTTATTTTTATTATACCAAACCGGAATCTGGTGGCCCCACCAAAGCTGACGTGAAATACACCAGTCACGGATATTGGTCATCCAGTTCTCATATGTTTTAACCCATCGCTCAGGATGGAATTTTATTTCACCTGACCTTACGGCATTCAATGCCGGTTCAGCCAGAGGTTTCATTTTTACGAACCACTGGTCGCTTAAATAAGGCTCAACCTGCGCGCCGCCGCGCTCGCTGAAACCAACATTATGTGTATAATCTTCAATCTTTTCTATTAAACCAAGCTCATTCAGCCTGTCAACAATTGCTTTTCGCGCTTCAAACCTGTCCAGACCTGAATATCTTCCGGCATGTTCATTCATTTTTCCTGAATGATCGATAACCTGTACTTTTTCAAGGTTATACTTATTGCCTATCTCGAAATCGTTGGGATCATGCGCGGGAGTAATTTTAAGCGCGCCTGTACCGAACTCCATATCAACATATTCATCTGCAATAACGGGAATAGCCTTTTCAACTATAGGCAGCAATACTTTTTTTCCGGCAATATCTGTATATCTTTCGTCATTGGGATTCACCGCAACTGCTGTATCGCCTAACATAGTTTCAGGGCGGGTTGTTGCAACTATTACATACTTTGAATTATTTTCAACCAGCGGATATTTTACGTAATACAGCTTATCGGGTTTTTCCCTGTAAATAACTTCTTCATCGCTTAAAGCTGTCTGCTGTTCGGGGTCCCAGTTGATTATCCGTTTACCTTTATAGATCAAACCTTTTTTATACAGTTCAACAAACACTTTGCGGACAGCTTTGGAAAGACCTTCATCCATAGTGAAGCGTTCACGGCTCCAGTCAACAGAGGCCCCCATCCTGGTAAGCTGAGTGATGATATTTTCGTGGTAAACTTCCTTCCATTCCCATACTTTTTCCAGGAATTTTTCCCTTCCAAGGTCATGCCTTGTAATTCCCTGCTCACGCAGCTTGCCTTCAACCCTTGTTTGGGTTGAAATACCGGCATGGTCAGCCCCGGGAAGCCAAAGGGTATTATAACCGGACATTCTTTTCCATCGGGCATAAATATCCTGAATGGTGTTATTAAGCATGTGCCCGATAGTTAAATTCCCCGTAACATTAGGCGGGGGTATAACTATTGAATACTTTGGCTTATCTGCATCTGCAGAGGGTGCATAAAATTTATACTTATTCCAGTAATCAATCAGGCGAAGCTCAATTTCGCCGGGTTCGTATGTTTTGGAAAGCTCGCTCAAAAATTTATAATCATCCTTTCACGGTTTGTTCAGTTTTATTTTCAGGTGAATATTTATTTATCAGCTCATAGGCAAGCTCCAGGTAAGCTATCGATACATTTGCATTGCAGTTGTACAGAATAGCCGGCTTGCCGTAAAATGTTGATTCGGTTATCATATGGTTTCGCGGTATGTGTGTTTTAAAAAGGTATTTATTATACCGCAGCTTCAGCTCGCGTTCAGAAATTTCTGTAACCTTGGTATTTGATTCATACATTGTCATCACAATTCCTTCGATATACAGTGCAGGGTTTGCAATTTCCTTAATGTACTCAACATATTTAAACAGTTTTGAAATTGCCTCAAGCGAAAAATGACCGCTCCTTACAGGCATTAAAACTGATGTAGATGCAGTTAAAGCATTGGCAACTATTCCCCTCATTGTAGGTGGACAGTCAATAATAATATATTCATAATGCTCTGCAGCGCCTTTAATAGCATTCTTTAGCACTACACGGTTTTCTGCAATTTTATTAAAGCGTTCATCACGCTGAATAGTATTTACATTCGATGGAACAAAATCAAGATATTCCAGTTCTGTTTTATGAATTGCATGGTCAACCGAGTGAGTAAAGCTGAAAACCTCAGCCATTCCGGCTTTGATCTTTTCCGGGGTAAAACCAAGCGACATAGCCGATGCCCCGAACGGGTCGCCGTCTACAAGCAGGGTCTTTTTTTCAGCCACAGCAAGCGATGCAGCCAGGTTCACAGCTGTTGTGGTTTTACCCACTCCCCCTTTGGGGAGGCAAATTGATATGATTTTAGCGCTCAATAAACTTTATTTATTATTTTACCTGCTGAGATATTCTGCTTCTCAGGTTCAATGCATCCCTGAAAGTAGGGTCATATTCCAATGCTTTATTTATGAACTTCAAAGATAATTCAAAATTCCTATTATTATAATGATAATAAGCAGTTTCAAAATACATTCCGGGAATAACTTTGAACATATTTGCTTTTTGCTTGGTATCAGGCTCAAATTTCCTGAAGGTATAATTAAGTGTATTCACCCCTGCTGCCGGGTCATAAACAGTGTTTTTAGGCTCCAGCCTGAAAAGCAGCCCGTCCTGTTTAACAAAATAATTATCGAGGAACATCTTTGTTTCCCTGCCCAGAAGCAGATCTATAGTAATATAAACAGGATATCTTAAATAATTTTTATCAAGAAATGCTGATACCAGCGCTGTTAACTTGGGAGATTTAATTTTTTCAGCCTGGTTATAAACCTTTAAATACTCATCAGCTTCAGGCTTAATTGATGAATAAATATCAGGGTAGAATTTTTCAATCATTCTTAAATACCAGTCAACTGCAAGGAACTTGATATTAAAAATTTTTACATCAGGCCTTATATTTTCAACCTGTTTATAATAAAGTGAAGCTGAATACAGATAAGCCCAGTCATAAGCAACAATAATTGCATCATGCTTAACTGAGTTAATTGCATTCATAGTAAAATCCACATTAGCATAATTACTGCTGTTGTTGTTGGATTTAAAATTCATCCCGGCAGAAAGTACAGTTAATATAACTGCAGCCGCTGCTGCTTTTTTGGTGAATGAATTTATATTACCGGTTTTTATCAGGTCGGAATATTTTCCCGCTGAAAGCAGGTATATAATACCTGCAGGAACAGTTAACACAAAAAGAATAAAAACAAGCAGGTAATATGTATTTATATCTACAATGTTATAGTTAAATGCATAAACCAGGTTAAAGAGGATAACAAATATCGATAAAATTACAAAGTCACGGAAAACTTTCCATAA
>LLZO01000005.1 GCA_001567545.1 Candidatus Tepidiaquacellales bacterium OLB5 | reverse complement strand
ACAAATATAGCAACAAGGAATAAAATAAATCCGGAAGAAATAAACAGGGCGACTGCAATTTTTTTATTCTTGTTTGTTTCCATAATATTGTTCTTTAATTATTGTTTACTTCCTCAAAAAATGAACGGATAAATTTATCATCAGATCTTTCAAGTTCTTCATATGATCCTCTTTCTGTATATGTTCCTTCTTTTAATACGACTATACTGTTTGCTACAATTTTAGCGCAGATCATATCATGAGTTACTACAATAGATGAAACCCTGTATTTTTGCTGCATTTTTACTATCAGCCTGCTTATTTCCCTTGTGGTTTCCGGGTCAAGCCCCGTTGTGGGCTCATCCCAAAGCATTACTTCGGGATTCATAATAATAGTTCTGGCAACTCCAATTCTTTTTCTCATGCCTCCCGAAAGTTCCGAAGGCATCTTATCCACTGATTCGATCAGACCAACATCATTTAATACTTCTTCCACCTTTGAATTTATTTCACCCTGATTTAATGTTGTATTTCTTTTCAGGGGGAATTCGAGATTTTCCCTTACTGACATTGAATCATACAGAGCTCCGCTCTGGAATACAAACCCTGTCTTTTTACGCATATACTGCAGCTCTTCGTATGAAAGCTGAGGAATATTTTTACCAAGTACCATTACATCACCGCTGTCAGGTTTTATAAGCCCTACTATACATTTTAATGTAACAGATTTGCCTGTGCCTGATTTACCAAGCGTAACAACTGTTTCACCCTTTTTAACTGTAAGGTTTAAATCCTTAAGTATAGCATTTTTACCGAAGGTTTTTTTAACATGTATCAGCTCTATTGCATTTAAGTTGTTATCCAAAACCTGCTAAAATATAATTGTTGAAAGCTGCACTGCCACCATATCCCAGATAATGACCATTAAAGAAGAAATGACTACCGATGTATTTGCTGCTATTCCTACGCTTTCAGTTCCTTTATCTGCATTGTAACCTTTATAACAACCCACTATACCTATAGTAAACCCGAAGAAAAATGTCTTTATGAATGCCGGTGTAATATCAGAAAATGAAAGTGTATCGAATACCTGCGAAAAATACAGCGTTAATGATACATCACTGACTATATTTAAAGCAAGGTAACCTCCTAATAATGCTATTGTATCTGCATAAATTATAAGTAGCGGAATAGCTATTGTAGCCGCCGTTACCCTTGTTATTACAAGGTAATTGAACGGATTACATGCTGATACTTCCATTGCATCTATCTGTTCTGTTACCTTCATTGAACCGAGCTCTGCTCCGATACCTGAACCTATCTTGCCTGCGCATATAAGTCCCGTTATCACAGGACCAATTTCCTTAATTATACTTAAAGATATCATTGCAGGTATAAGCGACGTTGCGCCAAACGGCTGTAAAGTTGGAATTGCCTGAAGCGCTAACACAAAACCAATGATGAAACCTGTAATTCCTACCAGTCCTAATGATTTATTTCCAATTCTGAAGAATTGCCGGACAAGCTCCTTAAAATCAAATGGCGGTTTTAATACTTCCCTGAAATACCTGATTGAAAAATCATAGATTCCCCAAATCTCCAGCAATGTATTTTGAAGTCCGTTAATTATTGTGTTTACCGGCAATTTTTTGATGTTTAATATTTTCTTCTAATATCCAAATCTATGAATGGATTTGCTATACCAAGAATGATGCCAAATGAAATATCTGTAATATCCGGTTTATCTTCCTGAATCATAAACGTATGCCGCAGTTTTATATGCGGATAAAATAAAAGTTTATGGTTCCTGACGGAATAACCATAAGTAATTTCAGGATAAATTCCGTTTCCGCTGAAGTCTGTAAAATACCCCGCTCCTGCAGAAATTACACTTGTTCCCTGAAGCATATGAGAAGGCTGTATACCTGTTTTCAGCAGAAAATCATATTTATATGAAAACCTTAAATAATGACTTACATTTCCGCTGAAAATTATAGTATACTCTGCAGATGTCCGGTGTTCACCCAGCTTTCCCCATCCAACAGAAAACTCCTTTGTTAACCCCAGGTATAATTTTCTGGCGCTTAATTCTAATATCGGGTTTATAAGATAAACAGCTGATAAAACCCCAATAGATATCGGGAGTACTGTCGAATTTTTCCTGAATGCTTCATTTTTATTATATTGAAGCTTTAATGATCCGTTAAAATAATGTTGTTTAAAGGGTACAGCGGACTGGGAATGAATA
>LLZO01000004.1 GCA_001567545.1 Candidatus Tepidiaquacellales bacterium OLB5 | reverse complement strand
TTTTTTGGTATATGCGGGAGTAATTCAGCGGTAGAATGTCAGCTTCCCAAGCTGGACGTCGCGGGTTCGATCCCCGTCTCCCGCTCAGAGATTCAGAACACAAAATTTTGTCTGATATTAATTTAAAAGCAGCGGGTTTCCCGAAGGGACTCTTGAAAAGTCCTTTGGACCTTTGGAGCAATCCCCGTCTCACGCTCTTTTTTTCAGATAAAATTTTCGATATACGAACAGCCGGATTATTAAGGAAAGTAATTTTTGTTAAACGTAAAGATTTTTTCATTCAGCTATAAAAAAAGCGGTATCCCGGAAGATAATTCCGGAAATTGCGGCGGATTTGTTTTCGACTGCCGGTTTATCTACAACCCCGGAAGGGAAAATTTATACAAAGATTTAACAGGTAAAGATAAAGAAGTTGCAGAATTCCTTGATAATAACAGGATAATGCAGGATTTCCTCAAAAATATTTACAGCATAGCTCAGGAAGCTGTAAATAATTATCTTGAAAGGAATTTTACAAGCCTGATGTTCAGCTTTGGATGTACAGGCGGCCAGCACCGCTCGGTTTACACAGCAGAAAAACTAGGAAAATTTTTAAAGGAAAAATACGGCACAAAAATCAGGGTCATTGTTGAACACAGGGAATTTCCGGGGCTTAACGAATAAAACAAAACAGGAAAGGTAATCAAATCAGCAGATTGGAGTCTAACGGATCCAGCCTTCAAACAACCGAAAGAAAAACCTTTACAATTCATTTAATATCACAGGTATTTAACGGAATTGCTATAGGCATACTGCTTCTGCAGGATGTTATTTTAAAGAAAACACTCAGCGGCAGTAATTTTGAAGTAATGATACTTTCACTGCTTGTAAGCTCAGCATTCGTGTTTTCAATTTACGGAAGCGAGCTTGTCAACAGGTCCAGAAGCCGCGCCAAAACTATTCTGATCATCGGGATTACAGCAAAGTTTTTCCAGATAATTATTCCGCTTTTCAATAATCCTGTTTATTATATCATCTGTCTTGCTTTAAGCGCTTACCTTGATTCGCTTTTACTTTCGATTTGGAATATTGTATTTAAACACAATTATACCGATACAAACAGGAGCAAGCTGTATTCATATGCAAGCTCGCTGCAGACTGTGTTTGTACTTATCATCACAACTGTTTCAGGGTACCTGCTTGATATAAACGGCGATTATTATAAAATACTTTTCCCCGTTGCAGGAGTCTTCGGAATATTTGTTTACATCAGCCTTGCTAAAATGATAAACCTAAGCATGGATGATTACAAAGGAAAAAATAACTCATCAAAAACTTATTACAGCTTTAAGCTTATTAAAGATATTGCAGTTCTGCCGCTGCGGAATACTGCAAGGATCTTCAGGGAAAATAAACCGTTCCTCAGGTTCGAAGCATATTTTTTCCTCTACGGTATGGCATTTATGGTGCTTTCACCGGTAATACCGGTTTTTCTTGTAGATGACTTAAAGCTTACCTACTCCCCTATTTCACTGGCAAAAGGTTTGATATTCCACACAGCCCTGATAATTTTTACTCCCTTAATGGGAAGACATCATGGTACAGGGAATCCGACACGTTTCTGCGGATATGTATTCAGCCTGCTGGCTTTATTCCCCTTAATGCTGATATCATCAAAATATTTTTCTGTAAATTCATTTAATATTGATGCTGAAATAATTTTATATGTATCATATTTTATATTCGGGCTTGCAATGAGCGGAGTAACTATCGCATGGTCATTAAGCTCAATTTATTACGCTCCTAAAAACGAAGTATCCAATTACCAGGCTGTTCATATTACATTAACGGGAGTCCGCGGACTATTTTCACCCGCCCTTGGATATGCAGTTATGAAAATATTTGAGATAGAATATTCATTTTATTTATCAGCTTTCCTGTTTATGCTGGGCGGAATTTTAATGTGGCGTGAAAGCAAAAATTTCAAAAAATTGAGTAAAAAAAACGTTATGACTTGAAGATTTTGAAAAAAGCTGTAATTTTGTAAGACTTTACCAAAAGTACAGGGCGGTTAGCTCAGCTGGTTCAGAGCGCTTGCCTTACAAGCAAGATGTCGGGGGTTCGAATCCCTCACTGCCCACAAGCCTAAATAGCAATATTTAGGCTTTTTCATTTTTATATGGTTAGCACAGCTGGTTCAGAGCGTCCCGATACAATCGGGACAAGATGTCAAGGGTTCTCCCGAAGGGACTCATTTGGAGCCCGAAAGGGGCTGCTTCGCAGGAATCCCTTCCCAACGGGACCACATTGTGGCACTGCCCACTCAAAAAGACGCTATTTATGGCGTCTTTTTTGTTTTAATGGTTAGCTCAGCGGTTTCAGGAGCGTCCGGCAACTGCCGGACTAGATATCGGGACTGCTGAAAGCAGTCATGGGTTCTCCTGAAGGGACTCATTTGGAGCCCGAAAGGGGCTGCTTCGCAGGAATCCCTTCCAATCGTGAATCCATTGGAACACTGCTTACTCAAAAAGCTCAAATTGAAAGATTTAGGCATTTTTTATTATAACATTCATCCGATGAACTTCGGGGGCAGTCACTCTCAAAGTCATCAGATGTGCAACTATCAATGCACCATAAACTTTGCCATATCAGATTTATGCAGTTTTCCCCGTTTATTTAAGTAAACTTTTATCATTACAAAAATTATCGGCGTTACAAAAAGCACATGAATAGCGAAGTAACAACACCGCCAATCATTGGAACTGCAATTGGTTTTGCAAGATCAGCACCTGTGCCGGTTGCCCACATAATCGGGATTAATCCTATCAGGTTTGTTGCAACTGTCATTAACTTTGGTCTGAGTCTTAATGTTGCGCCGTCTTTTGTTGCATCAACAATATCCTTTGTGGTCAATATATCATTTTTTTCAATTAATTTTTTATCTAATGCTTCATGCAGATATATGACCATAACTACCCCTGTTTCAACTGCCAGCCCGTATAACGCAATAAACCCAACCCATACAGCTACAGAAAAATTATAATCAAGCATAGTCATCAGGTAAACCCCTCCTATTAAAGCAAACGGCACGGATAACATAACGAGAATAGATTCAAGGAAATTTTTAAAAACCATATACAGCATTACAAAAATTACCAGGAAAACTATTGGCATAACAATTGTAAGTCTTTCTTTAGCTCTTATTTGGTTTTCCCACTGACCGCTCCATGTATAATAATATCCTTTTGGTAAGCTTGGTGCAAATTCTTTATCCAGAACATCCTTTGCTTCATTTACAAAACCGCCCATATCGCGCCCTCGTACATTCAGGAATACTATTGAGCGGAGCATGTTATTTTCACTGGATATCATCGGAGGTCCCGATGTTATTTTAATATCTGCCAATTCCCCAAGCGGAATCTGGAAAACATTACTGCCTGAACTGTTTGATACCGAAGTGCCGCTCATTTCTGAGCCTGCATCCTGCTGCATTGATGAACCGGATGAGCCTACTGTTACAAGGATATTTTTCAGCTTATCAATATCTTCCCTGTAATCCCTGAAGTATCTTACACGTATAGGGAATCTTCTTCTGCCTTCAACAGTATTGGAAATATTTTCACCGCCGATTGCTGTTTCTATAACATCCTGTACATCGCCAACATTCAAACCATACCTTGATATTGCATCGCGTTTTATGTCTATATCAATATATTTACCGCCCTGGGTTCTCTCGGCAAAAACATCTGCAGCGCCGTTAACTTTCTTTACTATTTCTTCTGCATCTATTGCCAGTCTTTCAAGCGTATCAAGATTATCCCCGAATATTTTAATCCCCAGGTCAGTCCTTACACCTGTAGAAAGCATATTAATCCTGTTTATAATAGGCTGAGTCCATGCATTGCCAACACCGGGTATCTGCATTTTTGAATTTAGTTCAGCTATTATATCATTCTTTGTCAAACCTTCCCGCCATTCAGATTTATCTTTCAGTATTATAATCGTTTCAATCATATTCATAGGCGCAGGATCAGTAGGAGTATCAGCCCTTCCAACTTTTCCAAGTACATGAGCAACTTCCGGAAC
>LLZO01000003.1 GCA_001567545.1 Candidatus Tepidiaquacellales bacterium OLB5 | reverse complement strand
GAAGGAGTGCCTTCGGCAAGCCCTGATTAAAATTGTTAAATGCGGGTTAAAACCCGTAATCATAATTATAAATTATCCACGACCTAAAGGTCGTGGCAATACAAAAGAAAGTTTTGATAAGAATAAATAATGTGACAGGACTGCCCAAAGGGCTCCAAAGGAAAGGACATGACATGAGCAATAGTTCGTTATACAAACACGTCAGTCAGGCTATCTTGTGTATAGGATGAATCATATTTCGCCCCTGCGGGGCTTTAAATATTTTACAAATTCCGATGGGCTCTGCCCATCGCTATACCAGTTCGCCCTTTCAGGGCTTTCTTTGGGATTTACGATGAGTTTATTTCCGGTATTTACATCTTAAGAGTATTTACCCCCGTTGCTGGTCTTATGACCAACAACTTATTTATTAATGTGCCAAAGAACAAATATATGCTTAATGCATATAATATAAAAATAATATATGTATATAGCAGTGTCAAGTCATTTATTCGGAACCGTTTTTTGATTAAATTCAGGCTTTTAGGCAGTTAGGCGGTATCGAAACGCCCCAGCCCCAAAAGGAGGTCCTTTTGACCTGGACAGCTGTACGGGTGCAAAATCTGCTCTAGAGTGCATCAACTAAGTTGCTGCAAGCATTGACATAGTCAATGCACCCCAGAATTTAATTTTGCATTCCGGTCTATTCAGAGGAGAGGCTCTGACAGGAACAAAATCCGGAAAGTTATAGACGGTTAATATAAATAAAACAAGAATTATGAAACCTGTGAATAATACACCTATGAAGAAAATATAAGTATAACTTCATTATTTAAAAAATGATATAAGGTTAATAATAACTTAACGTTATACTGCAAAATTGCCCTTGACTTTTTAATAATTATTCATTCTTTTACAAATGACCTGATAAAATATATATTTACGACAACCCATAACCACCTTTGCTCCGGTGATTAAGAGAAAATAGTTTAAAATTAAACAGTGTAATGAAAAGAAAATACATATTTGTAATTTTTTACTTTTGCCTTTTTACTTTTTACCTGGAAGCTCAGCCAACACAGGAGTGGATTGCAAGATACGAACGCCCTGCCGGCAGCAGCGGAATAGCAAACCAGATGGCTTTGGATAAAGTTGGCAACTGTTATGTACTTGGCAATACTGCGGCAAGCGGGGGAGTTATAGTATTGATAAAATACAATTCTTCAGGAGATACAGCCTGGACGAGAACATATCCTCAGTCTACAAATGTTGGAGTTGTGGCTGACAGTGTTGGCAATGTTTATATTACAGGATATTTTGGACCATCATTTGGACCGTATGATATAATAACAATTAAATATAATCCGGCAGGTATATTACAATGGCAAAAAATTTATGATTCAGGTTTAAATGATCAATGCAGCGATATTGAAATGGATAAAGCCGGCAATATATATATAGGCGGTTTATCCGGTAATCAGAGTTTAATAATAAAATATAACATATCAGGCGATACATTATGGACAAGGAAATATAGTGAAATAAATTACCGGTTCCCGGTAATTGATTTGCATTTAGACAGTAAAAATAACATATATATAACCGGAAACCGGCTTCACACAACAAACAGCAGTGGAGCTCAGTTTACTATAAAATATGATTCAAATGCAGTGTTTAAATGGATAAATAATCCATTGATTACTAATATGCAGTTTGCAGTAAAACTAGGAGTTGATAATACTGAGAACGTATATGTGACCGGTAGTTCATTTTTCGGTAAAATTCTTACAATAAAATATGACATAAACGGAAATCAATTATGGGAAAAAATTTACGATGGACCTGGCGTAGGTACAGATAGACCGAGTGACTTAAAAATTAATTCTTTAGGTAATATTGTAATTACTGGTTTAAGTACAGGTATAGGTACTGGTGGTGATTTCGTAACAATATTATATAATACTAGTGGAGATTCACTATGGGTTAAAACGTATAATGGTATTGGAAATGGAGGGGATATAGCTTTTTCATTAAAAATTGATAATTTAAATAATATTTACATTACTGGTGGAAGCTTAGGTAATTTTAGTGATTATGATTTTGTAACTATAAAGTATAATTTGGAGGGAATACAGCAATGGTTAATGAGGTACCCAAATGAAGTTGGTGGAGGAGGGATATCATACAACGTTATGGTTGATAATCAAAAAAATTTATACATAACGGGTTTAGGTAATAGTTCTGGTATTAATGGATATATTACAATAAAATATTCACAAACAGTAGGAAATATACCAATTATAAATAATTTGCCTAACAAAAATAAACTTGAGCAAAATTATCCTAATCCATTCAACCCGAAGACGAAAATTAAATATCAAATTGTTAATAATAACTCTTATGTTGAATTATTTATTTTTGATATAATGGGAAAAGAGATTACTAGATTAGTAAATAGAAAACAGAATGCAGGTTATTATGAAGTGGCTATTGATGCTGGAGATCTTTCAAGCGGTATATATTTCTATCGGATTGCGATCCATTCGGATAAACTTATAACGGAGAGGTTTACAGAAACCAAAAAAATGATTTTGATAAAATGATGTAAATATTTTTGTAACCTTGTTTTTTGAGGTTGAACAAATAAATCAAAATAACCACTGCGTAAATAGCAGAGAAAAGGGGAATACCAGAATGAAAAATCTTAGTTCACTGATTAAGCTGCTTCTTTTTACACTTTTATTTATTAATTCAACATTTTTAGTTTCGGGATCTGATGACAGTTCCAGCTTTAAAAGAAATCTTTGGTTCTATAGTCAACGATATGCACCGGATGATACGATTTCTGAAGCGTTTATGCAGAATGCTGTTTCTGAAAGATTATTTATTGAATCGTCAGGTTATATGTTAAATCCATTATCAAATTCATGGATAAGTTTAGGCGGAATTATTGGTAGGATTAATTTTGTGAAATTTACAAATGATAACAGAGTGATTATCGGCGGGCCAAATGCCGGACCATGGATTTACGATAATAGTACAGGATGGCAATCATTAGACCCGAATAACAAGCTTACATCAAATGTATCCGGTGCAATTGCTATTGATAATTTTACAAATCCGCCGACTATTTATTACGGCACCGGGGAAGGGAGATATGGTTATACTTATTCTTATCTTGGTAACGGTATATTTAAAACTACAAATTGGGGGAATAACTGGACAAATATCAGTAATGGCCTGGAAAGCGATCTGAAAATATTCAGGATTACTATAAGACCGGGAGAAGAAAATAATGAACAGATTTTTGCAGCTACTAATAAAGGATTATACAGAAGTACTAATTCAGGTGATAACTGGAATGTTGTAGCGGGAACTTCCGGGTTAAATTGTAATGATATACAGTTTTCACAACAAACTAACACTAAGGCTTATTTAACCGGGCCAAGTCCATCACATCAAACATTAAAGGGAGTAGGTTTCAGAATTTCTACTGATGGAGGAGAAACTTTTACAATTTATGCGGGAGGTGACTTTTTGCCATATGGCAGAACTCAATTAGCTGTATGTGAAAGCAACGATAATTACATATACGCAATATCCGATTACGGAAATATTTACTCCTATACTTCAACTGATGGCGGTTCATCGTTTTATTACAGTCATGTAAATACTGAAACAAATGCACAAGGCGGACATAATATGTTTATAAAAGTTGCGCTTAATGAACCAAATGTTGCTTTTATTGGAGGCGTTGCATTGAGAAAAACAACAAATTATGGACGCACTTTTTTTTCGGGTACAGGTACGGAACCCATTTATTACGATTTTCATGATATGGATTTTAATCCTAATAACAGCGATGAAGTTGTTGTAGTAAATGATGGCGGTATCTTTAAAAGTACAAATAATGGTAATAATTGGGTTTATTTTAACAATACTGATCAAATACCGTTTATGAACGCATACAGAATTAGTAATGGTTTAAAATTATTTGCCGGTGTAACTGATAGAGGTTTTGCTGCAAGAACTGCTATTTCGGGTTTCGCTGACTCATTTTGGGGTACTCATGATGGAACTTCAATTTTGTCATTAAAATTTAATCCTAATATTGTTATTGGTAATTGCGGGGCCGATGATGGTAGAATACGCCGAAGTACCAATAATGGCAATAGTCTTGATAATGTTGTTTTACTTCCCGGTGTTTGGGATGGGGGCAATGACTGGATAGGAGTTTTAACGGAACATCCTACAAGTCCGGGTTATATTTATACTGCTAGGAGAAACACAGGCAGAACTGAGATCGATATATACAGATCTACAGATTACGGTGCCAGCTGGATAACTAATCCTGTATTTGGTAGTGTTTCCGGTACACGTTCACCGCAAAATTTTACATTCAGTTCAAAAAATCCTGACATAGTTTATTTATCAACGAGCGGATATGACGGACCAAATTGGTACACACAATATTTTAAAAGAGCTTTATATAAATCAACTAATGGTGGTGCAAGTTGGTTACTTACTCCATTAGTATCAGAAGATGATACTGAAACGATTCCAAATTTATATATTACACGAGTTGTAACAATACCATCTTCAAATTCAAATTACCCAGATGAAGTTTATTTAACATTTTCAGGTTTTTATACAGGTACAAATTTAGGTCATATTTTAAAATCAACTAACGAAGGAAATAACTGGATAAATATTAACGGTAATTTACCAAATTCTCCTGTTAATGATTTAGTCTGGTGGAATGCTGAATGCGGTACTGGTCAAAAAACATTAGCGGCAGCTACTGACGTTGGTGTCTTCAGTTCAACAAATGATGGATTAAGCTGGCAATTACTCGCTCAAAATCTACCAATGGCACCTGTTTTAGATTTAGAATATGTTCGTTATAATAATTCATTATTAGCATCAACATTTGGTAGAGGTGTATGGCAAGTTGAGCTAGAAGGAGATATTTATATTAAAGAAATAACGTCTATTCCAACTAATACTACAATTTCAAAAAATATAGTTATTTGTAATGGCGGTGAATTAAATATTAATAATGCGCTTTTAACTATAAATGACAATAAACAGATAATTATTAAAAACGGCGGTAAATTAGTCGGTGGAACTGATGCAGCATTTTACAGTTCAAATTCATGGAATGGAATAGTTGTTGAACCGGGCGGAGAGTTAATATTAAATGGTTGTTATTTTGATCAAACAAGCATACCAATTACAATTGGAGGAGATGCATTTATTCCGTCTCCATCAATATCTGTAACCAATTGTAATTTTCTGAATAATACTGCAATAGGTACCATTACTATAAATAACAGAGATAATGTGACGATAAACTCATGTAAATGGTCATACCCGGGCAGTTTATCCGTTTTTAATAAAGCTATAGACTGTTATAATTCAAATGATATTCTGATAGATGATAATGATTTTAATATAATTACTGAAACAAACGCTGATATATCAGCAATTTTTTATAGATTACGGAAATGATATTGTAATTTCAAACAATAATATTAAAAATCTGGCAAAAGGTATTACGGTTTCAAATTCCAGCCCGTTCATCTACAGGAATAATATTGAATATACAGTGGACCCGGTTAATAATGTTACAGGTGCTATTACACTTTCAAATTCCTATTCCGCTAATTTAAAACAAAACAATATAATAAATTATCAAACCGGCATTAAGCTTCAGAACAGTTCACCGCTGCTGTTTGAAAATGATTTTATTAACAACCTGGAAGAAGCAACTGCGCTTGTTTGCGAAACTAATTCATCACCCCGTTTAAGACCACAGGAATCAGGCGGTCAGACTATCTGGGACGCCGGGAAAAATAATTTTGAAGCTTTATTTACTGATCAAAATGTAAATTATGGTGTTGGCTTGAATATAGCTAATTATAGCATTCCGGACCTGGATTTTGGTTGCAATACTATAAATACTTCATCTTACAGCTTCAGCGGACATATTGCCTATTGTATAGGAGCTTACCATTATTTGTTTGCAAGGCATAATACCTGGAACAATTATTCTGAAAACATATGTGATGCAGATTGGGAGGCTTTTCCACCAGGGTGTTATGAAGGGAGCGGCGGTTCTGAAAAAGAAAATGATCCACCGCCTCAGCCAATTGTGATATATTATGGCAATGGAATCTATGATACAATACAGGTAACTACTAGAAATGTTCAGGTTAATACAGATCAGGCTTTATATCTTTCTGCAAATAATGATGAGATAACCGGTAATTATCTTTCAGCAGTTACAAAATATGAGCAGGTTATTCAGGATTACCAGGATAGCTTAACAGCTGTAAATTCACTTCGTAAATTATTGCACTGCAGGGATAAAATGAATTTAGACACAACTGCCTATTCGCAGCTCAGGTCATATTTTCAGGGTAAAATACAGTCAAACTTAACGGATACAGCATTTGTAAATGTTGCAGAAGAACTTGCTGCAAAATGTCTGGTACGTATGGGTAAACCAACAAATGCAATAGATGAATATGAAATAATTATCTCAAATACTAATGATTCATCCAAAATACTTTGTGCAGAACTGAATATTATTGAAACTTATTTAATAATTCAAAACAGTGGAGATTCGCCGAATTACACCGGGCAATTGGGATATTTAAAACCAGCTACTAAAGAAGATGCATATAAAAAGATCATGGACAGGCTTCATAAAAACAAAAAAAATAATGCAAACAATACTATCCCTAAGGTATTCAAACTTTCACAAAATTACCCGAATCCGTTTAATCCTATAACTAAAATAAACTATTCTTTGCCAAGAGCAGTAAAAGTGAACATTCAGGTTTATGATATACTGGGCAGACTTGTTAAAACTCTTGTAAATGAGAACAAAGATGCGGGTAATTATGAAGTCCAGTTTGATGGTACAGGTCTGGCTTCCGGTGTTTACTTCTACAGAATAGAAGCAGGCGACTTTACTGACAGTAAAAAGATGGTGTTGGTGAAGTAATTTTCACATCAGTTAGTTTTTAAAGGAACGATTAAACATCGTTCCTTTTTTTATTTATATCATTTACGTTTTTGGTAACTATTAGTTAATTGATTTTTCAAACAATTACGGATATTTTTGCTGATTGAAAACATTACCAATATACACATACGGCTTTGATGTCTTACGCAAAAAAGACTAAAAAAGTAACAAAAATCGATGATAAATTCATCGAGCTGGTTGGCAGTATGTTCAACACCATGCATAAAGCATCCGGAATCGGGCTTGCTGCTCCGCAAATAGGCATTGAACAGGCTGTAACTGTTATTGATATTTCCAGAACTGAAGAGAAAAAAAAGATAAAAACCGAACCAATTACACTTATTAACCCGGTTATCAAAGATTTTCACGGTGAAATTACTATGGAAGAAGGCTGTTTAAGTATTCCGTACGTAAGAGGAGAAGTAACAAGACCTGAGACAGTATATGTGGAGTACCAGGACCTTGACCTGAACAAACATTACGTTGAGCTGAAAGGATTTATTGCCCGCGTAGCACAGCACGAAATTGACCATCTGAACGGTATTTTATTTATTGATCATATGAATAAAGAAGAAAAGAAAATATTAAAGCCCGAGCTTGACCTGATAAAAAAAGGAGAGATTGAGGCAGATTACCTGCTAGCAGAAATACCGGTTAAAAGCAGCATACATACCAGGAAAAAACGATGAACATCATTTTTATGGGCACACCTGAATTTGCCGTGCCTTCACTTGAGATCCTTCTGAATTCGCATCACAATTTTTCAGCAGTTGTAACTGTTCCGGATAAGCCTAAAGGCAGGGGACAGGTGTTAAGCCAAAGCGACGTTAAAAAATTTGCAGCAGGGCATTCACTGAATATTCTGCAGCCTGTAAGCCTTAAAGACCCTGAATTTGTAAATGAATTAAAGGAGCTTTCACCCGAGCTTATTGTAGTAGTTGCTTTCAGAATTCTGCCAAAAAATATATTTAAAATCCCGGAATTCGGTTCCATAAACCTACATGCATCGCTTCTCCCTAAATACAGGGGCGCTGCCCCTATAAACCACGCTATTATGAATGGTGAACGGGAAACAGGGGTTACTACATTTTTCCTGCAGGAAAAAGTTGATACGGGAAATATAATCCTGCAAAAAGCAATAGATATTTCATCAGATGATACAGCGGGTACGCTTCATGATAAATTAAAAATTCTTGGAGCGCAGGCTGTAATGGAAACAGTTTCTCTGATCGAACAATACGGTAAAGATACTCCCGAAATAAAACAAAAAAACAGCGAGGCTTCTTTGGCGCCAAAGATCTTCAGGAAGGATTGCGAAATTAATTTTGAAAGTTCTGTTGATGAAGTATATGATTTTATAAGGGGACTTTCGCCTTATCCCGGAGCTTTTACTGTTTATAAAGGTAAAAATTTAAAGATCCTTAAGACGGTTAAATCAAGGTGGGATAGCCTTAAAGGTCCGGGCAGGTTTTTTATAAAAGATGGAAAACTTTATGTGTCCACGCTCAATGAATTCCTTGAAATAACCGAGCTTCAGCTTGAAGGAAAAAAGAAAATGCAGGCTCATGAATTCCTGAACGGCCACAGTGATATGTTCAAAAAGTTCAGGGGATAAAAAAACCTGATTATTTCATTTCAATGATTTTTTCGATCAGCCACTCCCTTGCAATGGTGGTCCTGTTCTCATCCAGCTTCTTCATCAGTATCTTAAGCTCCGCTTTTTGTTTTTTATCAAGTTTTGTGAGATTGGTTACATAATTAAGGAAAAGTATGTACCTGTCATAATGGATTGACAGCAGCTCTTTATGCCTTTTGAGATAATGTTTGGTTGCATCAATAACAGATTCAAGTGATTCTATTTCATCAAGCTCATAATATGATTTAATAAGTGTTTCTTTTGACTTGAGGTAAAAATAAGTGAATTTATAACCTACTTTGCTTAAATATCCGATACAATCCTTATATTTCTTTTCATGGAACGCAATTAGGGCAGATGATAAATTTATGGTATCGCGTTTTACTTCGTTTGCAATATTGCCTTTGTATGTTTCAAAGAAATGTTTAACCCATGAAATATTCTTTATGTTTAATCCGCAGATAATTACCCCGATAAAATCAGTATACTGCAGGTTCTTATTCTTAGAGTAAAAGCCGGTTTTTTCGAAATTGGAATGTATCTTGTAAAGTTCGTGTATGAATTTATCTTCTCCCAGCGCAATTTTATTCACGCAGAAATTGCTTAATGAATAATAAACCTGTTCAAGCTCTTCTTCGTTATATTTAGATATGTTGTTGAATACATGTTTTTCAAGATCGTGGAAATGTTTAACCCTGTCGGGTTCAAGCACCATCATAAGTATTTTGTATTCTGAATAAATTATCGGGTGATTTGTCTCGATGTCATCAATATTCTTTTCGATATATTTCAGTATATTTTCAACTGCCCAGTATTGTTTGTAAACCGTAATGCCGGAAAGTATTTTCCTGCTTATAACAGTATTAAGAATTTTAAGCTTAGTGACAATAAAAAGATAATCAGCGTTATTGCTCATTTCCTGGTAGCTTTTATCAAGGTCCATGTCAAGATCTTCGCCGTGGTAATTAAGCCATGTTTCTTTAAAGGAAAACTCGTTGTAATAATAATCAGTGTTCCTGTTGAAATCTTTTTTTTGTATATCAGTTATTTCTTTTGAAACCATGTCGAAGGTTTTAAGAATGTTCCTGTCCCTCAGGGATTTCAGCAGGAAAGTTTTGCCGTGCAGCGGATTCTGATTCAGCTCTTCGATAATAAGGAATTCCTCAAGCAGCGCTGTAAAGCTGCTGATAAGTGTTCTTACATTCTGATCTTTATCACCTTCACCGCTGAAAATAGCTTTGGCGATTTTTTCGTTTGTAATTACATTGGCATCAAACTCATCATAATTAAAGTTGATCAATTCATACAGCTGGATTATTTTTCTGCTTTTATTATGGTAGGGGGAGTTCAGGAATTCACCGAATTTTCTGAATTCAGCCGGGCTTATGCCTTTTACCATTTCTGTTAGCTTTGATTCCCGCATTTTTTAATGGTTAATTTAAAATTTAATTTTTTAAATGTTTGATTATAACTTTTAAAGCCTTGGTTTTAATAAATAGACAAAAATTTAATTAAATAACTTCATAATATTGAAAATTTGTTTCAACAAAACCATTTAAAAATCTATGCCTAAACAGTATTTTACATAAATTTAAATTTTATCTGTTTAACAAAACAGGATTATTGTCATATAATATTATTAAAAAAATTTAAAATTCAGCATTTATTAATCATAATTACCAAAAAATAATAAAAAACAGCTTTTAACAAACAATTTAAAAAATCTTTGGCATTTATTGAATTATAAACTATTTTTACCTGAGAAATTTAAATTGTTCTTTAAGTGTTTAAGCATATATAAAAGGTACTTTAAAAGCTCTTGCTGGTGTTGTTGCCGGGGTTAACGTCAAGTTCCAAAGGCGTCAACGGAGGTAATATAATGGATCTGCATTAACCCCGGTTTGAACTTATTAGCATCTGAATTTTGTTTAGATTATAAAGCGCAGCAGCCTCTGTCTTGATTCATTGATCTCTTCTGAAGGGCGGGAGAAACAATTGTGATCACTGCAGTTAGGGAAGCTGCGCTAAGTATTTATCGCCCTCTGTTAGACCTAGCTATTTATAAAAAGCAGCCAACTTATGGCTGCTTTTTTAATTAACCGAACCAGTTAATTATAGGACTTGACAATAGTTTAAATATATTTTATATTGCAGTAGCTTTAAACTACAGCAATATTGAATAAGGAATTTTTAATAGAAAAACTTAAGTCGCTCGGGTTCAAGGAATATGAATCCAAAGTACTTTTAGTACTGCTAAGCGGTAACCCTATGAGTGCATCAGAAATTGCCAAAGATGCGAAGATCATAAGGAACTCGATATATGATATTCTGAAATCATTTGTTGATAAAGGATATTGCAACGAAATTGAGACCAATACAATTCTTAACTACCAGATAATAGACCCTGCGATAATTCTTGATAAAATTATCAGCGATTATAAAAAAAGTTTTAACAGCAAGCTTTCCAGCTTGAATGAAACATTCGGAGAGCTTCAGCAGATCTATAAAAGTGAATCTGCAAAAACAGATACACCGGATAAAAACATACAGCTTATCCGGGGCTTCAACAAACACCGCGTAGCCAGGTATATGGAGCTTGTATTGGCTTCAAAGTCAGAGATACTGGGTATGTACAGCCCAAGAAGGGTTGTAGTTGAAGAACTTAGCCGGGATGCGCAGAACTTCATTAAAAAAGGCGGTATAATAAGATCCATTTACCAGGTCAACGGAGATAAAGATCTGAACGATGAATTGATAGCAGCATGTGAATTATTTCAAAAAGGCGGTGAAAAAGTAAAACTTGCTGATTTTAAAATACCAAATGTTTCAATTTTTGATACAGAAAATGTTTTTATAAATCTATCGGCAGATAAAAAACGTTCCGAAACATAAACAGGCAGATCTTATCATAAAAAATTCAGATTATGCAGGGCATATGAAAGACTTGTTCAATACATACTGGGAGAAAGCATCAACTTTGGAAGAATTTATTAAAATTAAATAATACAGCCATGGAATTTAAAATTAAATTTTCATTGAGCGGGATAATCAGCCTGTTTTTTATATTCATTTTATTATTGTTGATTATTTGAAATCAGAAAATCTTTGAAAAACTTTGAATTTTAGAGTATTTTAATGCTTTTTATCAGTTTAAGTGGTTTGCAGTTAGTTTAACCGGTGATATTTATTTTTGTGCTTTTATTTTTGTAAATTACTGTTAAATTACGTATGAATGGGTAGTTATAGATATTAAATCCATACTACCAGTTTTTACCAGAATTTTATAATTGAGGAAAAAATGAAAAATAAAAACATACATATTATATTCATTTGGATTATATGTGTTTTGTTTGTTATGCCCGGCCGCCTCATTTCTCAAAATGGCTGGTATCCTTTACAATCAGGCACAGAAAACGTATTGAAGTCCGTATTCTTTGTTAACGTCAATACCGGCTTTATGTCAGGCAATGGAATTATCCTTAAAACAATGAATGGCGGTACAAACTGGCTTGTAATTTCCAATGCATTCAGCGGCTCATCAATACACTTTTCAACAATTACTACCGGTTATATTTGTGAAGGTACGGTTTTTAAAACAACAGATGGCGGAATAAGCTGGTTGGATTTGAATCAATCCGCTTTGCTTGCTGTTAATTTTGCAGACCTTAACACCGGGTTTGCAGTTGGTTATAACAGCAAAATTGTTAAAACTACTAATGCCGGAAGCAACTGGGAGCTTCAGTTTGTAAGCATGTATGGGAATAAGTTCAATTCTGTTAACTTCCGAAATCCCATAACCGGTTTTATTGCAGGCGGAAAAATGACTGAGCCATACAGCGGTGTAATTTACAAGACCATTAACGGCGGTAATTCATGGTACGAAGTATCACCTCAATCAGCTGATATTGATTTCAGAAGCATACATTTCCCGAATGATGCTGTAGGTTATGCAGTTGGCGGTTATGAATACGGCTCTTCAGGGGTGATATATAAATCGACCAATGGCGGTGAAACCTGGGTTCAGCAGGGAATTGTGAATAAGGATTTGAATTCAGTACATTTTCATGATTCATATACCGGGTATACAGTTGGTGAAGACGGGATCATCCTTAAAACCACAAACGGCGGATCAATCTGGAATTCACAGGTATCTAGTACAGAAAAAGATCTGAATTCAGTTTTCTTTCTTGGAAACAACCTGGGGTATACAGTCGGTTCAGCAGGTTCAGTACAGAAAACACTTAATGGAGGTGTATTTGGTCCTCCTTTTGCTGTATCAGGCAAAGTTACATATCCGGGCGGTTCTCCTGTAAGCAGCGGTATGGTAAAGGCATTAAAGTATGACCCGCAGCAAAATGCTGTGATTGTTCTGGATACTGCTTCAATCCAGCCTAACGGTGATTATATACTAAGGAATCTGCACATTGATAGTGTGGATATTATGGCATATCCGGATGATGAAGATGAAAATGCAATGCCTCCGGCATTTGTACCAACTTATTATGGAGGAACTTCAACAAGTACAATAAGCTGGGTATTATCAAGAACTTTATACACAAACAATAATATCTTTAATATTAATTTCAATGTATATCCTATAACCGGTTCCGGCGGTAATTCATTTATCAGCGGTGGTGTTTATGTGGCTCCTCCTCAAACAGGCGGGCTGCAGAACGCAATTGTATATGCTATGAACGGGAACGAATTCAAGGGATTCAGTATATCCAGAAGCGGCGGCCCGTATGATATAAATAATTTATCTCAGGGTACATACAGGGTTATTTGTGACAGGTTTGGTTACTGGCAGGCAGAAAAGAACGTTGTTGTAGGTAGTGTCAGCCCGGACACAATCAATTTTTATATGACAGGCATCAATGTTATCGGTATTGAACCAATTTCCGGTTTAATTCCCAAAACTTATTCAATCAGCCAGAATTATCCGAATCCATTCAATCCTGCGACAAAGATAGATTTGGATCTGCCGAAAAATACGATGGTAAAAGTTGCTGTTTATGATATGTTAGGCAGGGAAGTAGAAGTGCTGGTAAACAGCCAGCTTAATGCCGGCTCGTATAAGCTGGACTGGAATGCTGTTAAATATTCCAGCGGAATTTATTTTTATAAAATAATTACTTCAGAGTTTACCGATACCAAAAAAATGATATTGGTGAAATAACATCATGCTGGATTTTTCCTGAATTTTCTCCTCCTTTAGAAAAGGCTGACATTCTCGTACCTCCGTAGAATGACAGCCTTTTGTTTATACTTAAATCTGATTTATCTGAAATATTTTTATAATATTTTTTATTCATCCATCAAAAAATTTAAATAAAAATTTAATGTCAAATATTTTAAAGGCAGCTTTCTTTTCAATTACTGTAATTTTTATTTCATATCAATATTCCGGCTGCGGAGATGAAACAACTGTAATTGGCGGTATTAATACACCTATGTTCGGAGGTTATGACCAAAACGAAGCCGGGGTGATGATGACACTTTCAGCTTTATGCTACGTAGCCGAAGGCAGCACTAATGCCCTTCAGATAAGGGACTCAATCAATATTCAGCTTGCTGACTCAAATTATGCTACGGGTGGTAACTGGAAAATTTGCTGGGGACCGGGAATAAGTCCAACAGGAAATAACCTGGTTTATATGGCAGTTGATTCTACCGGAGATTCTCTCCAATACGCTATTTGTGTCAGGGGGACTGTATTTAACTTTGCCAATATTGTAGAAGATATTGAAGTATGGGATATGGAAAAATGGCCTTTTTCCGGAAACGGGGATTCAATTGCTCTGGGTTCCTACAAAGGTTTGGATACTTTGCTCAATACAACTGACCCTGTAACTTTGATGGGTTTACAGTCATATTTAACTACACTTAATGCCCCAAAGCAAAAGATGTTTATAACGGGTCACTCTCTTGGAGGAGCTATGGCGACACTAATAACAAAATGGTTTCTTGATTTGGGTTTTACAGCAAGTTTTAAGCTTGAAACATATACATTTGCAGCCCCCACTGTTGGAAATACAAATTTTGTTAATTCTTATCATTCTCAAATGCTTGTTACAGGAAGCCAGTCTCACAGGTGTGTAAATACCAGGGATGTTGTACCTTATGCCTGGGCAGGTTTGCCGAATATAATATCTGAAAATATTCCCACTACAGTACCGCCGTTGGTAGCTGCAGTTATCCAGACTGCTCATGACTATTTAAAGGACAGCATAATTTATAAACATGTAGAAACAAAACAGCCACTGGGTTCTTTTGACCCTGTAAATTGCGGCTCACCGGGCGAAGACAGCACATATTTTTGCTGGGTAGGATTTGAACATGCTTCAAATACATATTTAAGGCTGCTGAATGCAGATACAATTATTTGGATCAGAAATCGATGACATTGCAGAATAATGTAATGTTTTTCATTTTAAGGATAATGAATTTTAGCTATTTTTGAAAAACTAACAAATTACTGATATGTCTGAAAGATCTGAAAAATATTATCAAATGCTGGAAGGCTGGCTAAAGTATTATGGTTTTGAAACATTAAATGTTAATAAAGATGCAGGTACTGATAAAGTATATAAACGCAGCAGGGTAGAGGTTACAAAATTCGGAAAAGTTGACTGTTATGTGTGCGCTAAATACATGCCCGAAGGTGCAACCGGTGATGAGCTTCGTATATACAGTGATAAAATGTTCAGCCTTGCAAACAGGCACAGAACCGGGGCTCCCCTGGGATTTGGGGCTATGCTTGTTGTTTATCCCTTAGTTATAACTGAAAATATTACTTCAGAACTTGCAGCTTTTTTGAATCAATATTGTCCAAAACATTTTGCAGCTGCAGAGTTTCCCAGTACATTGGATCTGAATACAGGATATTTATATTATTACCCAAATACGCCTGTATGGGGTTATGCATATTATGCAAATTACCGCAGGGAATCATATAGTTATTTTTCCCCAAAAGCCTGGGAAGAATTTTCGAAACAGCAGTCTGTAAAGTAAAAATGCGGTTTCAGTTAAAACTGAAACCGCATTATAAATTATTAATACCGGATTATTTTAACAGAACCATTTTACTTTTCAGGTAAACATCCCCAATATCAACAATATAAAAATATACTCCTGAAGCAGCTTTATGACCGTTATTAAGATCTCCGTTCCAGGTAACTTCATATATACCTTTTCCATTAATTTTGAACTCGATAATTTTTATTAACTGACCAATTGAATTGTAAATTCTGATATAAGCTGTTCTGAAAATATTTTTATTTACAATTAATTTAATATTGGTCGATGGGTTGAATGGATTCGGATAATTTCCGGCAAGTTTATATGTTTCAGAGACTTCGGTTATTTCATTATTTATTTCAGATGTACCCGTAATTGTGCCATAACTTGTAAATGGAGAAAGTACTCCATAAGATATACTTATCTGAATAATTTGATTTTTTAATGCAATAGCAACAGGGTCATTTGGATTAAGTGCATAATATAAAACTAGCAGATATTCAATTTTTTGTTTAGCCCATAACTTAGTAAGAAACTGATATCTTGAATCAGCGCTATCAACCCTGTTAAAACTGTATTGATATGTAACCGGATGGTTAAAGGCAAATCCGCTTAAAGTTACGTTTACAGGACCCGGCTGTAAATACCTTCCGGATACGATCATCTGCTGCCCTTTATACAGATTAGGCAGCGGTGATGGATAAACTTCAATAACATTTGAGGGATTAAATGTAATAGTTGGTGTGAGTAAAACAGGGTTCCTGATCCGGAGATAAAAAATCTGTAATTCTGCTGTAAAGCTCATCGTTTCCCAAAAATTCTGTTAAACCGTTATTCTGAGCGCCCATTAAAGTAAGCAACTGTACATTAACATCAGAGCCAATTCCAAAACAATACAGAAAGATATTTGTTTCTGTGCTGATAATTAAATTCCTGATATGCAAAAGCAGCTGGGTTGTATTTGTTATACCGGCAGTCGGCTGTCCGTCTGTGAAAAATATGATAATATTTGCAGTGCTGTCATTAGCAGAAGAAAACTGCGGAACAGCCAGGCTGAAAGCCCCTGAAATATTAGTTAAACCATTTGCCTGCAGAGCATTTATATAAGAAATTGCAGAATCTTTGGAATTCAGATAATAATTTACATGGTATGGCCTGAATGCATATGCATAATCCATAAAATCAACAATGTTGAATTTATCTCCTTCATTAAGATTGTTGACAATAAATTTTGCGGCATCTTTTGCCTGTATCATTTTATTGCCTGACATGCTTCCCGAACGGTCAATTATTAATGTGAAAACTTTTTTTAATGATCTGAGTATTAGCACTAGGATCAGGCTCTGCTATAAAAGTAAAAAAACCACCCAATGAATCAGGCAACTGATTTTGGGGGATCAAAGTACTGTAACTATAAAGCCCCAATTGATTAAGGTTAAGAGAATACTTTAATGAATAATTCAAAGTTGCTGCACTTTCATATATCTCACTTTTTATATGAGCATAATTACCATTGTTAGAAAATTCTGTTACCGGGTGTGTACTTAATAAACGGATACTGTCTATTGTTCTTGGTGATGTAAGATTGAAATCAAGAATTTGTGAAGCTAGCGGCAACGACTGGATCAGTGTATATGCATTGGGATACGAAAAATTTACATTTCCAAATGAATAAGGAAGCAGTTTAACATACTTAAGTTCGATAATGAGTACTGAATCTTTTTTGACTGTTTGAGGAATTGTAAAAAAGAGCGGTGTTGAACCTAAATGAGTCCGTAAATTTGCATTCATATTCCCGCCGGGTAAACCAGTATCCTGCGCACTGGGATTTATCTGAGCCTGGTACCAAATGCCGTTTATTTTCCACCTTAATCCTGTAGCACTCGCTCCATCCTGAAGCGGGAATGCATATTTGACATTTTTGTCTTCCGTTAAGTTATTTAAAAATTTCTGAGTAGCAGTTACTATTGATACCTGGCTTTCGCAGTTAACATGAACATAGCTGTCAGTTAGTTTTAGATAAACTCCAGTCGCTGCATTTACTACTGAAACTCCGTTGGAATAAATATTAATATTAAAAAGCAGGGTTAGGATGATGGTAACATAGCCAAAAAGAGCTGATTTTTTCATAATTAACACTCCTTTCGTACTACAAATATAATACACTTTCCCCCGAATTGTTCTTTTAATACTTTATATACAAATATTTTCAGTTCAAATTATCAAAAATTTACATAATTTCGTTCAAAATTAAATAATTTTGTTATTTACTATGTTAATTGATAAAATACGCAAGGATATGCAGCAGGCAAAAATTGCCAAAGAAACAGTGAAGTCTAACCTTTTATCTACACTTTACGCTGAAATTTTCACCCAATCAAAAAGCGGAAAGGAAATGACGGAAGATGATGAATTTAAAATTATACGTAAATTCATTAAAAATGCCGATGAAACACTATCCTTTGATATAACTGAAGAGGCACGGGGAAAACTAACAGAAGAAAAGAAGATACTGGAAGCATACCTACCAGCGCAGCTTTCTAAAGAAGAAATTGAAAAAATAGTTTCAGGCCTGGTTGCCGAAGGAAAAACCATGAAAGAAATTATGCCGTATTTTAAAGTAAAATATAACGGATTGTATGACGGCAGAACCGTAAGTGAGCTGGTTAAATCCAAAACAGCATAATTTAATATCATTTAATGATACACATTGTAAAATATTATTTGTTATTATTGTTCACTGTTTCTGTGGTATATGCGCAGGAATCCGAAATTCTTTTTAAGACCGGGGAGGAATATTTTCAGCAGGGCAGGTTTGCCGATGCATTTTTCAGCTTTTCAAAGTATATTGAGTATAACCCTGACAGCTCAAAAGGATATATTGCCCGCGGTAATGCATATATTTTTCTTAAAAAGCCCAAAGATGCGCTGAATGACTTTAAGAAAGCCTGTGAACTTAACCCTGAAAACTATAAAGCTTACAGCGGTCTTGGTACTGCTTATGTATATCTTCAAAACGGCGATGAAGCATTGATAAATTACAATAAAGCGCTGAAGTTAAATCCCGCAGATGTTGTTACTATGAATTCGATAGCAGTTATATATTACGGTGAAGGAAAAGTTACAGAAGCCTTAGCTTACCTTAATAAAGCAATTGATATTGACCCGGGTAATACTGATTCATACAAGAACAGGGGCTCTATGAGGCTGTTCACCGGCGATACAGCAGGCGCATTAAGCGATATGAACAAAGCTGTTGAGCTGGGTCCCAACAGGGTGGATGTTTATAATGCCAGGGGGGCAGTTTACAGGGAAATGAACATGTTTGATGAAGCCATAAGTGACTTTAAAAAAGCACTTGAGCTTGACCCGTTTTCTGCTGAAGCACATTGCCGGATAGGTATAGCATACCTGTACAAAGGTGAGTTTGACCTGGCAATTATTAATATGGAAAAAGGCCTGAATTTAGACCCGAATTTAAAATCATCAGTCGAAAAATACCTTGAAGAAGCAAGGAATAAAAAAAATAACAGGTAATGGATATAGTATTTTTGATAGCAGGCGCGTTTTTAGGAGTATTGATTGGATATTTTATATCCAAAAGCAGGCAGTCTGCCCTTGAGTCAAAGCTTGAAGAAAAAGAGAAAGCTTTAATAGATAAGGACAGGATTATAAGTGAATCTGCAAGGGAAACTGAAACAGAACGCGCAAAAGTTATTGAGCTTGGGAATGAACTTGCATCATCCAAAGCTGATTACAGAAATCTGGAAAATAAGCTGGCTGAACAGAAAAACGAAATAGAAGAACTTCAGTCAAAATTTACAAAAGAATTCGAAAACCTTGCTTCTAAAATACTGGAAGAAAAAAGCAGGAAGTTTACTGATCAGAATAAGGAAAACCTGGATATTATTTTAACCCCATTAAAAGAAAGGATCTCTGAATTTGAGAAGAAGGTAAATGAAGTATATATTTCTGAAACCAAAGAACGCTCTGCCCTGGCGGAACAGCTTAAATACCTGCATGAGCTCAATAAACAAATGTCAGAAGAAGCCAACAATCTTACCCGGGCATTAAAAGGAGATACTAAAACACAGGGTAACTGGGGTGAATTTATACTGGAAAGCATACTTGAAAAATCCGGCCTGGAAAAAGGCAGGGAGTTCGTCATCCAGTCAACTATAAGGTCAGATGACGGTTCAAACTTAAGGCCAGATGTAATTATTAATTTGCCTGATAATAAAAGCATGATAATTGACTCTAAAGTATCCCTGACTGCCTATGAATCATATTGTTCAGCTGAAGAAAACGGATTAAAAGAAAAATCAGCCAGTGAACACATTCATTCGATCAGAAGGCATATTAAAGGGTTAAGCCCGAAAGAATACCAGAACCTTTACGGTTTGAACAGCCTGGATTTTGTTTTAATGTTCATTCCTATCGAACCTGCTTTTGCGCTTGCGGTGCAGAATGATCCGGCTCTGTTTTACGATGCATTCGAAAAGAACATAGTAATTGTAAGTCCTTCAACATTACTTGCTACTTTAAGGACTATTTCAAGTATCTGGAAACAGGAAAAACAGAACAGGAATGCGCTTGAAATCGCCAAAAAAGGCGGTGAACTTTATGATAAATTATCAGGTTTTGTAGATGACCTTATTGAAGTAGGTACCAGAATGAAAAAAGCCAATGAAAGCTATGAAGGTGCTATGAAAAAGCTTTCCGAAGGCAGGGGAAATATTATCAGCCGTGCTGAAAATCTGAAATTGATGGGTGCAAAAGCATCAAAAGCAATCGATCAAAGAATAATTGACAGGGCTGCAAATGAAGATGAAGATGAAAATGAAAATATGAAATTGATCAATTAAAAATTACTTACATCCCTTCCGAAAACGAATGTTTTGAACCAGTCGAACAGCACAAGTATTTTATTCTTTAAGCTTACAAGCTTTGTTATATAAACACTCCGCCAGAATATCCATGTAGCAAACCCGCTCCCTTTGTACTGGTTGGTATTAGCCAGCGCTTTATGGCTGCCGATATATGCAAGCATTCCCAGATCTTTATATTTAAATGGTTTGATTTCTTTTCCTTTTGCAATTTTATTCAATGCCTTGCCAAGATATTTACCCTGCCTTTGAGCTGTTTGTGCAGTTACCGGAAAAGGTTCATCAGGTATTTCAGTGCAGTCACCTAATGCATATACATTTGCGGAACCGTTGACCTTCAGGTAATGGTCAATGATAAGCTTATTCCGGCTATTTTTCGGAAGTGTAGAGTTCCTGATAAGCTCTGTTGCAGTATTGCCTGCTGCCCAAACCAATAATCCGTAATTATAAATGCTTCCGTCATTTACAAATATTTCATTTTCAGTTACCCTGGTTATATAAGAATTTGTTTTAACGTTGATTTTCTGCCTTTTGAAAATTTTTAGCGTGTATTCGCTTAATTTTGCATCAAAAGAATTCAGGAGCTTATCGCCGGCTTCAATAAGAATAATTTCGATAAGTTTTTCAAATCCTCGGTATTTTTTCCTTACATCTTCTTCAATAAAGTCATGCAGCTCAGCTGCAAATTCAACACCCGTCGGGCCCCCGCCGCAAACAAAAAATCTCAGGAAATTTTTCTTTTCCTCTTCACTTAAGCCCGGCAATGAAGCATTTTCAAAACAATCAATTACTTTTATCCTGATTCTCCTGGCATCAGCAACTTCTCTCAGAAAATATGCGTATTTGTTTACCCCTTCTATATTGTATGAATTTGTAATTTCTCCCACAGAAATTACCAGTATGTCATACTTTATCTCAAATTCTTTCTTTGTATCGGTATCTTTGCAGTAAATTAAATTATTATTTTCGCTTATACCTGTGCAGTAAGCCTGAATGTATTCTGCATCTTTTATGTTCCTGATAGGTTCAATTATACTTCTGAACTCAATAGTTCCAACTGTAGTGCTTGGAAGTAAACAGGTAAACAGGAAATGATTTCTTGGACTGATTATTTTTACATTATAAAGGTTTGTATCTGTTTCTTTTAAAACGCTGAAAGCTCCGAATCCGCTGCCTAGTACAACTAAGTTTTTCTTCATGGATGAATGAATTATTTCTTTACAAAAATACATCACCTGAAATTCTGTTTAAATGCAGAAAAAATTAGCGTTTTAATATTTGGGAAAATTTAGTTAAATTTTGACTAAATAATGAAAAAAATATGAAATCATACCGAAAAGAGCTTTGGTTTAATCTTCCTTCCCGCAGGGCATATATAAATATTACGCCGGATATAGAAAAATGTTTAAAGGAAAGCGGTATTAAAGAAGGTATATTATTATGTAATGCCATGCATATTACCGCAAGTGTTTTTATCAACGATGATGAACGCGGGCTGCACAGGGATTTTGAAAAATGGCTTGAAAAACTTGCTCCTGAAAAACCTTATTCCCAATATGACCATAATAATACAGGTGAAGATAATGCTGATGCGCACTTAAAACGCTCGGTAATGGGCAGGGAAGTGGTAGCTGCTGTTACTGGAGGCAAGCTTGATTTTGGTCCCTGGGAACAGGTCTTTTACGGGGAATTTGACGGTAAAAGGAATAAAAGAGTTCTGGTGAAAATTATTGGTGAATAGTTCATTTTCTGGATTTATATACTGCTTCTTCAAAATCTATTTTAAATTCAACACCTTTTCCGGGCTCTGAATAAACATTAAGCTCTCCGTTCAGCTGTTTGGTAAGCAATTTAACCAGCTGCATGCCAAGTGAATCTGATTTGGTAATTTTACCGGTATCATCTGTACCAGTTCCGTTATCTTTAACATTAAGCGTAAATTTTCTTGCTTCAGTATTTTTCAGAGAAATTTCGATGACACCTTCAGTGTTTTCACTGAAAGCATATTTTACTGCATTTGAAAGAAGCTCATTAAGGATCAAACCGCATGGTATAGCCGTATCTATATTCAGTTTAATGGAATCAATATTAATTATAAACTGTACTTTTCTCAGCCTGTAGCTGTAATTTCCCTGGAAGTTTTCTATAAGGTTTTTGGTATATTCACCGAAATTTATAAATTCATAATCTTTGGAATTGTAAATTTTAGTATGCACAATTGCCATTGACTGAATTCTGCTTCCTGTTTCTTTAAGAATTTCCAGCATTCTCTCTTCATTTATATATCTTGTCTGCAGCTTGATAAGGCTGGAAATGACCTGCAGGTTATTTTTTACCCTGTGGTGTACTTCCTGAAGCAGCATTTCTTTTTCCTTTAAAGAGCGTGTAACTTCTTCATATAAAAACGCATTTTCTAATGCTATCGCTGCCTGAGCGCTTACTGTTGTTAAAAAAATCAAGCTGTCCTGCAGTAAACGAATTTTCTTCCCTGTAATCCTGTATTACTATAACGCCTAATACTTTATCGCCAGTGATAATTGGAGCTGCAATAAGTGACTTTGCCTCAAAATCAAGTATATTAATATCAAGCCCTTTAAGAGATTCTTTCAGGTTTTCATTTATTATTAAACTTTTTCTGGACTTTATTATAAATTCAGTGAAATCTGTTCCGAAAGGCCTTGGTGAAATATTTTCCAGTTTCCGGTTCTGGTAAAAGTACGGGTAAGTAATTAATGAATTATTCTCATCATACAATGCAATATAAACATTTTCCCTGTCAAAGAATTTTACAAGCATATTGCCAATATCTTCGAGCAGTATACCCGGTTCATTAAGCTTGCTCAGGGTTCGGCTGAAATGATAAAGAGCTGAAAGTTCATTGTTTTTTCTTAAAATTTCCTCTTCAAAGATCTTTTTATCGGTAATATCCGTAATAAAACCTTCAGTGGCAATCAATTCATTGTTTTCGTTATATACGCCGCGTCCCTGTTCCCATACCCATTTAATATTACCACCGGCTGTGCTTATACGGTAATTGATCTGGTATGGTTTTTTTTCTGCCAGGGCCTTTGAGATGATTTCTTTGCCTGCTGCTTTATCAGTTTCATTTACCATCATTGCATAATACAGGACTTTATTTTTAACCAGTTCATCAGGTTTATGGCCGGTCAGATCGTAGACACCATCGCTTATATATTGAATTGACCATACATCGCCTTCTTTTACTACCCTGTAAACATAACCCGGCAAATTGCTTATCAAAGTTGAAAGAAACCGCCTGTTTTCCAGGAAATCCTTTTCTTTGTTCCTGCTGAAATCAATTTCAAGCGATGTTGAAATAAGTGTTGAAATTGCAGCTGTAAAATCAATTTCTTCACGCTTCCATTTTCTGATTTTATCCTGCTCTTCGTGACAAATTATACCTATAATTTCATTATTATAATATATAGGAATATCCAGCATAGAATGAATTCCTCGCGGTTCAAGGTATTTTTCAGATAATTCTTTAGTTGATTTATCATTACGAGCATCTTCAGCGGCAATAAAAAGGCTGGTTTCTATTGCTTTAAAATATTCCGGAAAATCTGTAACGCTCAATGTGGTTTCATTAACATACTCTCCGAATTTTTTAAGATATAAATAATCACAATAGATTGAAGTACGTCCTTCATCAAAAAACCAGATGGAAACCCTTTCTATATCAAGAGCATTTGCAACAGTATACAGAACTTTCTTCATAAAAGCATGAAGGTCCCGTTTATCCATTTGTTTCAGATCAAGTAAAACAGAATGAAATGAGCTAGGCAGGTTTACGGAGCCTGAATTTATTGAGGTTGAATTAGAAAAGCCATTTAAATTATTTAAATCCATTTTTAACAGATCTAATTTTACTGCTGCAATATTTGCCGTACAGGGTATATCCGGTACCGGCAAAAAAAGAAGAGTGTTATCATAAAATAACACTCTTCTTTATAAAAGTAAACTGTGATACCGGTGATTTTTATTTTACAAGAAACATCTTTTTGGTTTCGGTAAATTCACCTGCAGTTAACCTGTAAAAATAAATACCGCTGCTGTAATTGGATGCATTCCAGTTTAATATATAAGTACCGGCTGATTTTTGCGAGTTTTCAAGTGTAGCAACCTCTTTACCCAGCACATCAAAGATCTTTAAAGTTACATTAGCATCCCTTGGAATAGAATATTCTATGGTAGTGCTTGGATTAAACGGATTCGGGTAATTCTGGCTTAGTTCAAAATTTTTAGGTATCAGGTAATCATTAACTGAAGGAATAATACCGTTTGGAGCATCTAATTCATCCGCTATCAGATCAATAACACCATCTGCGCTGTATTGTAAAGCTCTGTTTGTAGGTGCATCAATCTGTAATGAATACCATAATATTGCTACCCTTGCCTTAAAGAGCACCATTTCAAAAATAGCCATTATTTTATATCCCTGGCTGTATCTTAATGCAGCCCTGTCAAGCCTGTATATCAGCTGGTTACCCTGTGATGATGATACTTCTTCGTCTGCAATAAGATCAATAACGCCATCGGTTAAATTACCAATAGTACCGCCAACATCAGCAGCTTTTGTCTTGAAATTAAAAAATGCAGATGGTTCGCTCCAGCCTTCGTTGCTGCAGGCAAAAACCCTCCAGAAATACCTGGTGTTTAATTCTGTTTCTTCCAAAGGTACTTCAAAGTGTGATGTAGGAGCATTGCATGTTCCTTCAAACTTATCAGGACTGGTAGTATCTGTATAAATTTCTACTTTATAGCAAATTGCATCAGGAACGTCATCCCATTCCAGTATAATTGGTGTGATCGCAACGTCAACATCCTTAGGAGGCTCTACGAGTATAGGAGAGCTTGGCTGCGAAAAAATATTTAAGGCGAATAAAGAAATTAATGAAATGAAAAACAGTAAATTCTTTCTCATGATGTTCTTGTGTTAATTTTATCCCCTACTTAATCCTAATATAATTATAAATGTTCAAAAAACAAGTATAAATTACTCAAATTTCTAACGATAATACGTGATTTTTCAGGGTTTTTCAGGCACATAGCCTTCAGGCATTCTGTAATTATCCGAAAAAAAGAACTCTTCCGCCTTTTGTTCAAAAACCTGGTCAGCCATTGGACTGGTAAGATCCAGCCTGTATTCGTTAATTACCATCTTAAAATGCTCAAGAAACTCAGCCCAGGCTTCTTTTGATACATTTTCGAAAATTCGCTGGCCCAGCTCGTTAGGCAGCGGGGGAGTGTCCAGTCCCGGTAATTCTGCCTTTAATCTCACACAATTCACTAATCTTTCACTCATATTTTTTGATTTTAATTGCCTCAATATTAAAATATTTATTGTTATTTTATATGAAATTATTTGTATAGTTAATTTAATAGGGTATTATTTATACAATTAATTATTAAAAAAATTTTAATCATTTTTGAAATTAATGCACCGGTATTTCTTAACTATTATATTATTTACACAAATGACATTTTCCCGGCAAATTCCCGTTGAATACTATGTTTCAATGCCAGAACCTGCTAAGCATATGCTGCATGTTAAAATTAAGATCAGCAACATCCCTTCTTATAAAAAAAATATAGAATTAAAAATGCCTGCGTGGCGCTCCGGAAGGTATTTTATATTTGATTTTGCCGGAGGTGTACAGGAATTTTCTGCATATAACAGCAAAAGCAAAAAACTGAATTACCAAAAAACTGATAAGCTTACCTGGATTATTGAAAAACCATCAAATGAAATAACGGTTGAGTATAAGGTTTTTGCCGATGATCTTAATTCCCGGACAAGATCCCTGGATGAACAGCATGCTTTTATCAATAATACGGCAGTTTTTATGTTCGTTCCGTTGTTTTACAGTAAACCTTTAACAGTAAAGGTTGAACCTTTCAGCGGATGGCATGTAACAACGGGTATGGAAAATTTTAATAATGACCCGTTCACATTTTATGCCCCGGATTATGATTATTTTGCAGACTGCCCGATGGAAATTGGCACGCAAACAGACTTTGAGTTTGATGTTAGGGGTTACAGGCATAAAATATCATTTTTTGGTGAAGCTAATTATGATAAAGAAAGGCTGATAAAAGACTTTACAACTATAATAGAAAAGAATTTTGATTTTTGGGGAACTGTACCGTATAAACATTATACTTTTATTGTTCACTGTACTCCGCAATCAGGCGGGGGAACTGAACACATAAATTCTACCGTAGTTGGTGTAAAACCCAATGCATTTGAAACAGCGCAGGGTTATGAATCATTTTTAAGGTTAATATCCCATGAATTTTTCCATACCTGGAATGTAAAACAGCTTAAACCGGCGGGATTAACTCCATATGACTGGACAAAGGAAAACTATACATCAGAACTGTGGATTGCTGAAGGTGCTACCAGCTATTATGACGGTTTAATGCTGGTTAGAACAGGACAAATGAGCGTTGAAAGCTTTTATAAAGAAATCACAAACGGTGTGAATGATGAAAGGCGCAGGCCGGGTAATCTTGTACAGCCTGTGGCTGAATCAAGCTTTGATGCGTGGATTAAGTTCTGGAAACGCTCCGGGAATTCCTATAATTCCGAATCAGATTATTATTCAAAAGGTTCATATGTATGTCTTGTGCTTGATCTTGAAATACGGAATTCATCAAAAAATAAATACTCACTTGATGATGTCTTCAGGTATATGCTTAAAAAATTCCCGCTGGATGTTAAAGGATATACCAATGATGATTTTCGCAAAGCCTGCGAAAAATTTGCCGGTAAAAACCTTAAACAGTTTTTTGCAGATTACGTTTTTGGCGTAAAACCAATTGAATGGGAAAAATATCTATCATATGCAGGGCTGGAGCTGGAGCATTCTGATTCGGTTATCACACCTGTTGTGGGTTTATTCTGCTCAAAAAACGGAGATAAAATTATAGTGCAGGATGTAATAGAAAATTCCTCAGCACTTAAAGCCGGGCTGCAAAAAGGTGATGAAATTATTGCTTTAGACGGAAACCGTTTAAGTTATGAAGAGGCTGAAAAGAGGATAAAAGAACTGAAAACCGGTGACAGGGTAAAAGTTACTGTTTTCAGAAATAATAAAATAAGTGATTTTATTATTAGTCTGGAAGAAATAAAGTTATTTAACTATTCTTTAAAACGTCCGGATAATACTACAAAACTTCAGGATAAAATTTATAACAGCTGGTTAGGACTGAAGAATTAAACTGAATTAATCCAGCCGTTCTTTATTGCTGCCTGTCCAGTTGATCAAACCGGTCCGTACCTGTTCGCTTAACTGCAGCCAGCCAAAACGGGCCGGATTGTATTCATCGCCAAACAAAACATATTTCATCTGGTCATTTGCATCCCTTATATCTATAACAACTGTATATCTTTCCATTTTTGGTTCAATTCCAAGGTCATCCTGAAGCCTTACGAATATCGGGTCATCATCAGCATCTGCCAGAATGCGGAAATATTTTGAATTCTTAAGCGAGCTTGTATTTTTGGATATTTTTGTTCCAGAACATCCCAAAAGCGAAAAGGCTAAAGTAAAAAGTAAAAAATAAGTAATGGTTTTCATCGTTATAAAATAACTTATTAAAAGATTTTTTAATTAATCTTAAACTATAATGTTTAATTAACAATTAATTGGCATTTATCAAGTATCAATTATCAACTATCAACTATAAACTATCTTTTATTCATTTACCAGTTTATCGATAATATCAGTCGACTTTATACCATCAGCTTCAGCATTAAAATTAGTAATAAGCCTGTGCCTTAGAACGGGTTTTGCTACTTTTTTAATATCATCAATTTCAGGGGAAAACCTGCCTTCAAGTATTGAATTAGTTTTTGCTCCAAGTATCAGGTACTGCGAAGCTCTCGGGCCTGCGCCCCACTCAAGCCAGTCTTTTACATATTTCGTAGCGCTTGCGCCGGCCGGCCGGGTTTTGTTTACAAGTCCTACTGTATATTCAATAACATTGTCAGCAACAGGCACTCTTTTTACCAGGTCCTGAAGCATATTTATTTCTTCCTTCTTCAGTACAATATTCAGCTTAGGCTGGTACATGCTTGTAGTATATTTGATAATATCCATTTCTTCGCTTGCGGTTGGATAGTCCAGCCAGATATTGAACATAAACCTGTCAAGCTGCGCTTCAGGCAGGGGATACGTGCCTTCGTGCTCAATTGGATTCTGGGTTGCCAGAACAAAAAACGGCTCATCAAGAGTGTAGGTATTGCCGGCAGCGGTAACTTTATGCTCCTGCATAGCCTCCAGCAGGGCAGACTGTGTTTTTGGCGGAGTCCTGTTGATCTCATCAGCCAGTACCATATTTGCAAAAACAGGTCCGTGAATGAACTTAAATCTTTTTGTTCCGGTCTGCCTGTCATCCTCAAGGATCTCAGTGCCAACAATATCGCTTGGCATCAGGTCAGGGGTAAACTGAACCCTTGAAAACTTAAGCTCCAGAACATCAGCCAGGGTTTTTACAAGCAGTGTTTTTGCCAGTCCGGGCACACCTACCAGCAGGCAGTGGCCTTTGCTTAATATGGCTATGATTATCTGGTCAATAATAGCATCCTGACCTACTATAACTTTAGCTACTTCATTTTTAAGCTCCTTAAATTTAGAGTTCAGATATTTTACCATCTCAACATCATTCATTCCGGAACCGTTTGAGTTTATCGAAGGCTTTGAAGCTATTGTTTTATTTTCTTCCATTAAAAATTATTTTCTGCAAAAAATCAAATTTTAATTTAAATATTATATACTGCTGATTCTAAAAAAATTTTACCGAGTATTTCCGTGTTCTCCTGCTTATATTCCTGTATAGTGATAATTGCTAATTGTAAATTGTTAGTTGATCTTATTGCCGTCAGCATCATAGATCTGCAAGTCCCCGAATTTTTTTAAGCTTTTCAGAAATTACACCTGCATCACCTGATACAACAATATAAATTTTTTCCGGGTTTATATATTTTTTAGCCGAATTCAGAATATCATCCTTTGTAAGCGATGTAATCGATGAAATGTATTTATTATAATAATCTTTCGGCAAATTATATAGTTTCAGGTTTATGACCCTGGTTGCAACTGCATTTGCAGTTTCAAGCTGAAGCGGAAACACACCTGACATATAATTCTTGACTGTTTCAAGCTCTTCATCAGTAACATTTTCAGCAGTTATTTTTTTCAGCTCCTCCAGTATCAGGCTGATTGCAGTATCCGTTACTTCATTTCTTACGTCTGTATCGACTGAAAAATCGCCGGAATACAGATGCGGATTGAAATAGCTTCTGGCACCGTAAGTAAACCCGTGTTTTTCCCTTAAAATATAATTGATCCTTGAACCGAAATATCCGCCAAGTATCGTATTCATTATTGTTACTGCAATGTAGTCCGGATTGTTCCTTGCAATACCGATATGCCCAATCCTTAAATTAGACTGAACAGCACCGGGTTTGTTGACAATATAAACATTTTTATAGCTTTCCGGGTCTGAATACTTAAAGGAATTCGTTTTGTTCATCCCGATTTCAGGAAGTTTTGAAAATTTATCTTCTGTGAATTTAAGGGCTTCATCAACTGTTATATCGCCGACAAATGCAATTATCAGGTTTGATGAAGTATAATAATTCCTGTAGAAATCCTGCAGATCAGCAGCCGTTATGTTTTTTATGGATTCTTCCGTGCCTTCAGGTGGATTGCCGTATGGCAGGTCGCCAAATACTATTTTATTGAACCGTTTATCGCTTAAATTTCCTGCATCATCTTTACCCTGTAAAATTGCCGAAAGCCGCTGTTCTTTGAACCTGGAAAGTTCATCATTTTCGAAAACGGGATTTTGCACTACATCACTCAGGATATCAATTCCTTTATTAAGATGTTTTTTAAGTACCGAAAGTGAAATATAACTTCCGTCCCAGTCACTTCCTGCATTCAGACTGCCGCCAAGAAAATCAATTTCCTCGGCAATTTCAGTTGCTTTCATGGATTTTGTGCCTTTGGTGAGCAATTCTGCTGTTAATGAGGCCAGGCCGAATTTGTTTCCGTCGTTAAATGAACCAGCATCTTTGAATACTAACCTGACTGATACCGCCGGAATTTTATTATTTTCAATTACAAGTACGTTAATCCCGTTTGGCAGTGTTGTATCAAAATATTCAGGAAACTTAACATCTTTTGGCGGACCGGCTTTGGGAGGTTTTGTTCTGTCCAGTTCTTTTTCCTGGGCTGTAATATTATTTATCATAATTAGTATTAATATGAACCATTTTAAGTGATAAAAAATTTTCATTTTTTCAGTTCTTTGGCAGGTAATTTAAAATTACCCTTCCTGCATTTAGAATATATTTTTCTGAATAATTCCTGATATCATTTATAGTTACATCCATATATTTATCAATATTGGTATTAATCAGCATAGGGTCATTATAAAAAGTTTTGTAATGAGAAAGCATGTCAGCTTTTGAAAGATTTGTCTGAAGCTTGTATACATTCCTGGTTTCTGTCCTGTTCTTAACTTTTTCAATTTCCTTTTTGGAAATATTGCCTGTGCAAACATCAGAAATTATCCGGTCAATTTCTTTCTGAACAGTTTCAATGCTTACACCCGGAAGCAGAATAGCATAAAAATGAAGCAGCCCTGAACATTCTCTTCCTTCTACCCAGCAGCCGATATCGCTTACCAGCTGTTTATCGTATACCAGCTCGTTGTAAAGCCTTGAGCTTTCTCCGGTGGAAAGAATATCAGTCAGAATATCAAAAGCATAGAACTCAGGTGAGTTTTCTTTAGGTATTTTATAGGCACCGAATATCCCCGGCAGCTGAATATTATCATATACGGTTTTAACTGTTTCTTCCTGTAAAATATTATCATTAAACGGGGTATTGCCGGGATACCTGTTGCCGTGAGAAATTGTTCCGAAATATTTTTCAACAAGCTTTATTGTAGAATCCGTATTTATATCCCCTGAAATGGTAAGTACTGCATTGCCGGGTGTATAATAAGATTCATAAAAATCCTTGATAACATCCAGCCCGGCATTCTTTAGGTCATTTACATCACCGATAGTATCCCAGCTGTAACCGTTGTTGCTGTAAAGCAGGGGAGCCATTTCAAGGCTTACAGTGCCGTACGGCCTGTTATCAAAAACCTGCTTTTTCTCTTCTATTACAACACCTTTCTGGATCTCAAGGCTTTCTTCGGTCACAGCAAATTCAAGCATTCTGTCAGATTCCAGCCAAAGGGCAAACTCAAGCTGGTGTATTGGAGCTAAAAGGTAATAATTTGTTTTATCTTCTGTTGTATATGCATTGTTCTCGCATCCTGCCTGCTGTGAAAGCCTGTCATAATCTCCTGGTTCAACATTTTTTGAACCTTCGAACATCAGATGTTCGAAAAGATGCGCATAGCCGCGTTTGCCCGGCACTTCATTTTTTGAACCGACATGGTAACAAATATTAATTGCTGCAGATGGTACTGACCGGTCTGTACTTAAAATTACTTTCAAACCGCTGGAAAGAGTAAATTCTTCAAAAGTTATATTCATTGAAACATTTTTATCCGGAAATATATTCTGTGTTCTTTTCAATAATCAGTAATTTATTTATTATTACCCGGTTTAGGAAGGTAAGTAAGAACTACCCTGTTTTCATTTACAAGGTATTTTTTTGCAGCATTTCTCACATCTTCTGCCGTGATCTTCATATATTCATTTAAGGCTGTATTAATTAATCCTGTATTTTTAAAAAAAGTATAATAGTTTGCCAGCTCATCTGCTATTCTTAAGGTTGACTGCATCATATTGACATAATCATGCTCAATGGAATTCTTTGCTTTCTCCAGTTCTTTTTCTGTTATCCCTTCATCGGAAATTTTCTGAATATTTGCGGTAATATCGTTAAGCAAATTAACAGGGTCTGTATTTTTAAATGCAGATGCAGTCACAATCAGCATTCCTCCTATTTCATTATCCCATAAAAATGAACCGGCAGACCTTGCAGATTTTTTATTGTAAACGATATCATTATAGATCCTTGAGCTTTTACCGTCACCCAGTACCATGGTTAAAAGAGTTATGGCGTAAATATCATTATGTGTTGTGCCCGGAATTTTATAGCCAATATATACTGCAGGCAGCTGAACATTATCGTAAATAGTATCGTTAATTTCGCCCTGGTTAAATATTATTTCTTCATATTTATTTTTAACAGTGCCTGCAGGCTTTAAGTCATCAAAATATTTCTTAATAAGCTTTTCTGCTGTTTCATATTCAAAATCTCCGGAAACAACCAGAACTGCATTATCGGGTGAATAATATTTTTTGTAAAAATTTTTGGCATAATCAAGATCAGCGCTGTTAAGGTCATCCATCGAGCCTATAGGTGTCCATTCATATGTCTGTTCCCTGAATAATCTTTTCATCATCTCTTCCCACCTGCTGCCGTAAGGGGCGTTATCATATCTCTGCCGTTTTTCCTCTTTTACAACTTCCCGCTGGTTATCAAAATTTTCCTGGGTTACCTGTAAAGTTGACATTCTGTCTGACTCCAGCCACAATAACAGCTCAAGCTGGTTGCTTGGAACCGATGCAAAGTAATTTGTCCGGTCCTGGTTTGTGGTTCCGTTAAGTGTACCACCTGCTTTCTGTATGTAGTTGAAATGTTCTGTTTTACCGATATTGGCAGAACCCTGGAACATCATGTGTTCAAATAAATGTGCAAAACCTGTTCTTCCTGAATCCTCATCCTTTGCTCCCACATGATACCAAATGTTTACACTTACTATCGGGTTTGTATTATCTTTATATAAAATAACATGAAGGCCGTTTTTAAGGTCGTATTCTTTAAAATCAATTTGGGCAAAATTATTATTTTGACCGTAACTGAGAACAGACATAGTTAGTAATATTATAATTGAAAATATTGAATTTAAGAATTTTTTCATTTCGGGAAAAAATCAGCAATTTAGGCAAAATAGCTATGCTTTTTTTAATAAAAAAGCTAAAAAAATGAATTATTTTTAAATTTTAAGATTTGTATATTTGCAGAAGTAAACATATATTAAATATAGATTAAATCTACTTTCTTACATTAAATAATATTGATAATAAATACAGATAATTATAAAACAATTATTTTCGGTTTAATGTTCATAATTGAAAAACAATAATGAAAAAAGAAATATTTTATATTTCGAATATTATTAGTTTTTCAAGATTCATTTTACTTGCAGTGTGCCTGTTCTTTTTAATCAATGATAATTACCTTCTTACATGCGTTATGATAGCAGTGATCTGGCTGAGCGATCTGGCAGATGGCTATGTTGCCCGAAGAAGGAACGAGATATCCGAGCTTGGAAAGATAATAGACCCGATAGCAGATAAAGCTGTTATTATAACTCTGGTTATTTTCTTACTTATTGAGCAAAAAATTCCTACTTATTATGTGATAATCACCATTTTACGTGATGCGCTGATATTAGGCGGGGGATTATATTTAAACTATAAAAAGAACATAGTATTACAATCAAACTGGCTTGGTAAAATTGCCGTATTTACAATTGGAAGTACTTTATTATTATCAATTGTTAAATCTGCAGCTGCAGCAGGAGAATTTGGAAGTTTTTTATTGTATCATAGTGAAATTACGGAACTTTTATACTCAATAATGTTTTTTATAAGTATAGCAATGATTGTATTATCATTAATATCATATTTTTACAGATTTTTACAAACTAAATAACAAATATTTCAAAAAATGGAGAGGGATATGGAATCAACCGAAAAGAAGCTGAGAGTAAGAACACTAACCAAAAAAGATATTGAGATCAAGCTGGCAAAAAAGTTTGAAGGCAGAAAAATCTCCGAAAAAACTGCCGTTGATGCTTTGTTTGACAGTATAAGGGAATTATTGATGACTGCCAGTCCGGACCTTAGGATAGAGATCCGGGATTTTGGAGTGTTTGAAGTTAAAACAACAAAACCAAAACCAAAAGCAAGGAATTTAAAAACCGGGGAATTTGTATTTGTTCCTGCAAGGAAAAAAATGCATTTTAAACCGGGCAAGCTTTTGAAAGAATTCCTGAAAAAGCCTTTAACCGATTAATATTTTCTTTAGTCTAAGTTTAGTACTCAAACTGCAGAAATATTCTATATTGTATTCTGTTTTTGCAGTTTGGTACTGAATCTTACCGGCTTAAACATTATTTTAAGCGAGTGATTTTCTATTCTCTCAATTTTCTGAATTCCTGCGGTAAATGTCAAAGATATTAGGTATAGATTATGGCAAAGTGAGAGTCGGGATTGCTGTTTCCGATGACTCTTCTACTATTGCTTTTGGCAGAAAAGTAATTGATAACAATAAACATCTTTACAATGAATTAAAAAAAATAATTACTGAAGAAAATATTTCGCAGATCGTTCTGGGTTATCCTTTAAATTTAAAAGGACAGAAAACACAGCAAACCCTTGAAACCGAAAAATTTGAAAATGAGCTTGTTGCCGTTTTGGCAGGAAATGCTGAAACAGCAGGTATTGCTGTTACAAGGTGGGATGAAAGATTCACATCAAGCCTGGCGGCTGATCAATGTTAGAATCCGGAATGAAAAAGAAAAAAAGGCAGGATAAAGGAAACATTGATATTATTTCTGCAGCTTTAATGCTGCAAAGTTATCTGGATAGTGTTGTTAAAAAATGATTTTATTAAAAGATACTGAATTTGAAACGGAACTTTAAAAACAGGATTTCATTAATTGAAATAAATGAAATTATAGAAGGCGGTGAAAACCAGCATACTGAATTTAAACGGAAATTCACAGAGCCTGAAAAAATTGCAAAGGAAATGATAGCATTTGCTAATACTCACGGCGGAAGGATCCTGTTCGGGATTGATGATGATAAGACCGTTGTTGGTGTTGAAAGCGAAAAGGGTGAAATTGAATATATCGACCTTGCTGCAAAATTTTTTTGCGACCCGCCGCTGGAATATACTGCCGATATAATCCATATTTTCCGGAAAGATGTGATTTTGGTAAATATACCGGAGAGTTTGCAGAAACCGCACAGGCTTATTGAAAATGGAAAATCTGATGATGATGAAACTAAAGTTTACATAAGGGTGAAAGACCGTTCTGTCCAGGCTTCAAAGGAAACAATAAAGGTTTTAAAGAAACTTAGGCAGGATGCACCTGCGCAGATAATTAACCTTGGAGATAAAGAAAAAGTACTGATCGATTATCTTGGGAAAAATGAAAAAATAACTTTGAAAGAATTCAGGGAAATGCTGAATCTTTCTAACAGGCGCGCAAGCAGGATACTTGTCAATCTGGTAAGAGCTGACCTGATAAGGCTGCATAACCACGAAAAAGAGGATTTTTATACTTTAAATTAAATAATTGATTTTTTTTACAGTATTAAAAAATAGTTACGTGAATTTTTGTAGGAAATAAGCTGAATATGGAGTATAATTAAAGTCTGGTGAATTATAAACTGGTTCTTACCTAAGGGCTTTAAATGTCCCTTAATCAACGCCTAGAGGCTAAAAGATTCATTGTCACTATTGTCCCTTTTAATGCTTTAAAAATAGCTTCTTTTGGCTTTTCTAATATCGCATCTCTTCTTGATAATTCAATGACTTCAGGGCATTCCAAACTATACAGTATTTTAATAATCTTTCAACTTGTAATAAGGATTGCCGACATTCCTTACTTCTAAAGTATCATTAGAAGCAATTATTAAATCATTATACCATAACTCCTCTGAGTAATATATATAATCGCTGTTGTTACTTTTTACTCTTGGTTGAGTATAAAGTTTGCCTTTAGCAACAATACTCACAGAGTAATCAGGACATTGTTTCTCAAATAGACCAAAGATAATGGTCTTTTGTTCGACAGACGGGGCAAAATGTAGTTGCCATCAGAAAACATCCAATAATAGTATTTGTATGAATTATTGCCCTGCCAAGTATATAAATTACGATATCTGTTATCGAAAACTTGAGGATTGATTATTATAAAGTCATGTTGGTAAGCCCTCGACCATTTTCCAAACCAATTGAATAGTCCACCGTGCTCATATTCATCTTTTGTATCTTGTGAATAAGAAAATTACAAATTAATAGAAAAATAAATTCAAATAATAATTTTCGCATATTAATATAATTAATTATTAGAAACCAGAAACTAATTATTTATTTTTTTGTACCTAGTTTCTCCTATGTAGAAATAGTAAGAAGATTCATTTTCTGATATATTGACAGTATTACTTCGACCACTATCAAACACAAAATGTAATGTATTCCCTGATTGCGTATAAATACCTTGTTGAATACTACCTCCAAATAAAGATGTACTATACTCAACTGTACCTTTTCCAAATTTATCAATAACGAATTGTGCTTTGTATGTATCGTCAATAAATGTTCCGCCAAATGATTTCTTAGTTTGTGGTTTATTATATTTATCTTCATTAAATAACCTAACTCTACTTTTATGTACATAACCAATTATACCTTTTTTAGTCTTTACTTTCCACCAATCTTTAGATAAATCAACTATAACTTGAAATTCTTCACCATCAATTATTTTATCTAGGATTTCTGAATTGGTATTAGGTTGATATCTTATATTTGTAAAACCATCAGGGTCATTTATGATTGCTGTTTCACCATCAAATATTTCAATACTTGAATCTTCAGGATTTTTTTTCTTTAGCTTCATCTATAACCTTATTTTGATTGGTTTGGTCTTGATTTGTTTGAATTTGTTCCTGTGACTTATCTTTTTTTTTCAGTTTTATTTGAACAAAAAATCATCACTGAGATTATAACAAACAATGAAACTAAATAAGAAATTTTATTTTTCATTATATTTTGCTACATTGTTTTTACAATACTGCTGTTAAATAAATTGATTTTTTAGTATAATTAAACACATTATTTTTTTTACTGCAATACTATTTTTTAAATTTTTATATTTAATTACATTTCTAAAATAAATGTACGGCATTTTAGATTTTCTTTATTCTTGCCATAGTACAGAGATTAATGTTTTGTAAAGGAGTGTCATTAATCGTTCTAAAATTTTTAAGCTCATAATTATAATTTTTACTTATATCACTAAAGTTTTTTAATTTTAGCCATAATTTGTGTTTATTTTTTTTAAGATTATTTGGTACAATTTTGCATTTTGATTTTTTCTTAAAAGCTTTTAATAGTTGTGCTTTATACTCAAAATTTGTTACAGTTCTTCTTTCTTTAGAGGAATACAGTACTAGAATATAGGACTTATAACCCATTTTCTTATTATCAGAAATCATATTATTTATCGTTTCAGGTTTAAGATTATGATTCGATCCCCAGCATGTATAATTCGGTAATTTATGTGATTGAGCTATGTGCATTTTAAATCTCTCATCTGCGCTATATTTCCCAATTTGGACAATCTTAATAAGTAGATATTTCATTTTTTTTATTTACATTAGTAATAGGTCTAAGAGTAGAATATAATTAGATTATTAAAAATTTCTTTGATATTATAATTATAATGCATAAATATCACATCTAATTCAAGCAACACACTTTTGTGTATCAGGTAAAAATACTTTGCGAATCTGTTTCTATAAAGTTATTTAACAATTAATACCGATGAATTTTCTGTAAACACCAGTCATTTATAAATTTACTGAACAAATTTAATGTATTAATTAAGGTAAAACAATGATATATATCGTTGATTTATCTGATAGAAATCTTGAAGTGAAATCGATTTTGTAGACAAGAAATTAATGAGTATATTCGTATTTAATTTATTCTCAAAAAGTGAGGAGGGTTTAGAGTATCATTTTAGTTTCATTATTTAAACAATTTAACTATATTTGAAACAGTAACAGGGGTGCTTCTTAATAAAGAGGCTGAGATCAAACCCTTGTCACACCGTTAAAAGTGTGACTGAAACCTGATCCGGGTAATGCCGGCGTAGGAAAACAGAATAAAACCGTTTATCCTGTATCTTTTTTCCTGTTCCGGAAATCAGAAATAAGATAAACGGTTTTCATTTTTCTGTAAACAGCAGTATCTTTTAAACGAAATTAATAAAAATAAATATAATTTAAGTTTAACCGGAGTAAACATGAAAGAAACAAATAAAAACGGAAATGGAATTAATTCAAACGGTAATACTAATGGTAACGGAAGTTTGAACGGTAATAAAAACTACGAAGCATCTTCGCTTGATTATAAGCTTCCAAACAGCAAACGGGTATATGTTAAGGGAAAATTGTTTGAAGACGTAAATGTTCCGTTCCGGGAGATATCAATGTCTCCAACCAGACTTCATGACGGTACGCTTGAAGAGAACGGTACTATTAAAGTTTATGATGCAAGCGGTTCCTGGGGTGATGAGAATTTAAAATGTAATTCCGCTGAAGGATTGCCCGCTATAAGATTAAAATGGATAAAGGAGCGAAGTGATGTTGAGGAATATGAAGGCAGAATAATAAATCCGCTTGATAACGGCTATTCTTCACATGATGAAATGTCGATAGCTTCTAACGGCAAGAACGGCAAGCTTGAATACTATCCCGGCTTAAGGAGAAAACCATTAAAAGCAAAGAATGGCGGTGCTGTTACACAGATGTATTATGCCAAAAAAGGGATAATAACACCTGAAATGGAATATATCGCCATCCGGGAAAATTTAGGCAGGGAAGCAGCAATAAATTATTCATTAAACAATGACCTGAACAGAAATGAAATAAACTGGCAGCATAAAGGTGAACCTTTTGGCGCAAAGCTGCCTGAATATATTACGCCGGAATTTGTACGTGACGAAGTGGCAAGGGGAAGAGCAATTATCCCGGCAAATATCAATCACCCTGAATCAGAACCAATGATTATCGGCAGGAATTTCCTTGTTAAAATTAATGCAAATATCGGAAACTCTGCTTTATCAAGCTCAATTGATGAAGAAGTGGAAAAGCTTCGCTGGGCTATTAAATGGGGTACTGATACTGTGATGGATCTTTCTACAGGTAAAAATATACATGAAACAAGAGAGTGGATAATCCGTAACTCCCCCGTGCCTATTGGCACAGTGCCTATATACCAGGCACTGGAAAAAGTCGGCGGCAAAGCCGAAGACCTGACATGGGAAATCTACCGTGATACATTAATAGAGCAGGCTGAACAGGGAGTTGATTACTTTACTATTCATGCCGGAGTACTGTTAAGGTATATTCCGCTCACAGCTAACCGTTCATGCGGAATAGTTTCACGCGGCGGAAGCATAATGGCAAAATGGTGTCTGGCTCATCACAAAGAAAGCTTCTTATATACAAACTTCCGTGAAATATGCGAAATTATGCGGGCTTATGATGTTTCATTTTCACTTGGTGATGGTCTCAGGCCCGGCGCAATTGCAGATGCTAATGACCGCGCTCAGTTTGCCGAGCTGGAAACACTTGGAGAGCTTACTGATATTGCATGGGAAAATGACTGCCAGGTAATGATAGAAGGACCTGGACATATACCCATGCATATGATAAAGGAAAATATGGATAAACAGCTGGAAATATGCAAGGAAGCGCCATTTTATACTCTTGGACCATTAACAACCGATATTGCTCCGGGTTATGACCATATCACAAGCGCTATCGGAGCTGCTATGATTGGCTGGTATGGCACAGCAATGCTTTGCTATGTAACACCAAAAGAACACCTTGGATTGCCGAACAAAAAAGATGTTAAAGACGGCGTTATAACATATAAGCTGGCTGCACATGCAGCTGACCTGGCAAAGGGCCACCCCGGCGCGCAGGTAAGGGATAATGTGCTCAGCAAAGCAAGGTTCGAGTTCCGCTGGGAAGACCAGTTCAATTTATCTCTTGACCCTGAAACAGCACGTGAATTCCACGATGAAACGCTGCCTGCTGAAGGCGCAAAGCTTGCGCACTTTTGCAGTATGTGCGGGCCGCATTTCTGCTCTATGAAAATTACTGAAGATGTGAGAAAGTATGCTAAAGAAGTCGGAATAAAAGAAGAAGAAGCCATAGCAGCGGGAATGGAAGAAAAAAGCAAAGAATTTGTTGAGTCAGGCGCAGAAGTTTATATGAAATAGAATTTTAACCGCAAAGATGCTAAGACGCAAAAAATAATTCAACACTATTCTTAATCATTTTACGAAGTGCATGTTAAATTGAAAGTGCAGGCAGCAAGGCGGGGATCAAATTTTGAAGTTTAAATATTTTATTTTAGAATTATATATTCTTGAAAATTTATTTTTAAATTATATTTAAACCGCTAAGTCGCAAAGTCGCAAAGAAAATTATGAATTATAAAAACAAATTATTCTCTACTGAAAAAGAAAAGATGGAATATTTGTCTTCGGAAATACTTGATGCTTGTATTACAGTTCATAAAGAAATGGGTCCAGGTCTTTTAGAATCAGTATATGAATTTTGCTTAATGAAAGAATTTGAATTAAGGGGAATTCCCGCCAGAAACCAGGTTTTGTTACCTCTGATTTATAAAGGGTTTTCAGTAGGAAAAGAATTAAAAATTGATATTTTGGTTGATGAACTAATAATAATGGAAAATAAATCTTGTGAAAAAATGATCCCTGTTTATCAGGCGCAAATTATTTCTTACCTTAAATTAACAAAACTAAAATTAGGATTTTTAGTGAATTTCAATGTTCCAATTTTAAAAGAAGGTTTTAAAAGATTTGTAAATAATTATTAAATTTTAGCGTCTTTGCGTCTCGGCGGTGAAGTTTATTAATTTAAAAATAAGAAACCAAATATATTTAAATCAGGATATAAGGCATTTAAGTAAAATTATGAATACTGTAATTATCGGCGGCGGAATAATAGGTCTTTCAATCGGCTGGCAGCTTGCTAAAAAGGGTGTTAATGTTGAAATCCTTGAAAAAGATAAAGCAGGCTTAAGCGCAAGCCGAGCTGCTGCCGGAATGCTGGCTCCGCAGGCTGAAATGGGCTTTGAAGATATCGAGCTGTTCTATTTATGCCGCAGCAGCCTGGATCTGTTTCCCCGCTTTACTGAAGAACTGTATAATGACAGCGGTATTAAAGTTGAGCTTGAAAGAACCGGCTGTATACTGCCCGGATTTGACAGGGATGATGCTGAAAGATTACGCAGGCTGTATGATTTCCGGGAAAAAATAGGGATGCCGGTACTTTGGCTTACAGGAAGCGAAGCAAGGGAAATTGAGCCTTTTCTTTCACCAAGGTGTACCGGTGCAATATGGATCGAGGATGATGCACAGATAAATAACCGCCTTTTGCTTGATGCGCTTAAAATTGCATTTGTAAAATGCGGCGGCAGGCTGTATGAAGACCACGAGGTTGAGGAAATAATCATTGAAGGTGATAAAGTAAAAGGAATTAAAGTTCACGGTACAAACTTAAATTTTAATAATGTTGTAGTTGCAGCCGGGTCATGGTCAAAACAGATTAAGGGATTGCCGGATAATTTATTGCCGCCGGTCAGACCCGTAAAAGGGCAGATCATAAACCTGAGGCTTAATGATAGCTGTAAAATATCTAAGGTTGTAAGGGCACCTGATGTATACCTGCTTCCTAAAAGTGACGGAAGGCTGATAGTAGGAGCAAGTGTCGAAGAACAGGGATTCGATGTCAATCCAACTGCCGGAGAAATTTTCCGCCTGCTGGAAAGAGGCTGGGAAGCAGTTCCTTCCATTTATGACCTGCCAATCGAATCGATTGATGTTGGTTTAAGACCCGGAAGCCGTGACCACATGCCTATTGTGGGCGATTCTGAAGTTGAAGGGTTATATTTTGCTACAGGCCATTACCGCAACGGCATCCTTCTTACCCCGGTTACTGCATTTGAAATGGCTGAATGGATAAGTACAGGGAATAAAAGTGATGTTTTAAAAGGATTTGGTATTGAAAGATTTTATAAAGAAACTGTATAGAAAATATGAACATTAAAATTAACGGTGAGTCAGTTCAGATAGCTGAAAAAATGAGCTTAGAAGAATTTGTAATTATGCGGCTGAATAAAAAAGAACTGCGGGGGATTGCCGTTGCTGTAAATGATATGATAGTCCCAAAAAGCAAATGGAATGAAACAGCTGTAAATGAAAATGATAGTATTGAGATCGTCCATGCTGTACAAGGAGGATAAAAAGGGGCAAAATGCCAAATGCTAAAATCCAAATGTCAAAAATTATAGTGAAAAACAGAAAAAAATGAATTGCCACGACCTTTAGATCGTGGATAAGTGAAAAAAATATGGGCTTTAGCCAAAGGAGTGCCTTCGGCAAGCCCCTGATTAGGAATATAAATACACATGAGCAACTTAATAATAGCAGGAAAAGAATTCAAATCCAGATTGATAGTGGGTACATCAAGGTATCCGGATCCCCATACAATGCTGGAAGCTCTTGAAGCAAGCGGAACGGATTTTATAACTGTATCAATCCGCAGGCTTAACCTGAATGCAGGGAACGGACAGGAAAGTATAATGAATATGATTGACAGGAATAAATATTCTATACTCCCCAATACTGCAGGCTGTTACACTGCAAAAGAAGCAGTTCTTACTGCGCAGTTAGCGCGTGAAGCGCTGGAAACCAACTGGGTAAAGCTTGAAGTTATCGGCGATGATGAAACCCTTTTCCCTGATGTTACAGAGCTTCTTAAAGCTTCCGAGCAGCTTTTGAGGGATGGATTTGTTGTATTGCCATACTGCAACGATGACCCTGTTACCTGCCGCAAGCTGGCTGATATGGGCTGCGCTGCTGTAATGCCTCTAGGGGCACCTATCGGGTCTGGTATGGGAATCCGCAATCCGTATAATATCCAGATAATCAGGGAAATTATTGATATACCTGTTATTGTAGATGCAGGTGTTGGCACAGCAAGCGATGCTGCTCTTGCAATGGAGCTTGGCGTTGATGGTATCCTTATGAATACAGCAATTGCCGGTGCAGAACATCCTGTAAAAATGGCGCGTGCAATGAAGCTGGCAATTGAAGCAGGAAGGCTGGCTTTTGAATCCGGGCAGAATTCCGAAAAGGCTTTATGCTAATGCTTCAAGCCCGCTTGAAGGAATTATTAATTCGTAATCAGATATTATATGATAAAAAGCATTGTAAAATTTTTACTGATATTGTTTTCAGGTGTAATTTATTCACAGTCATTTACCGGTAACTATTTTGTGGGTGAGCAAAAAGTCACTATAACAATTGAGGACAATTTCTATTATATCATATATGAAGACGGCAATATCAAAAGACTGCTGCAGTATGAAGAAAATACTCCTGAAAATGACCAGATTTGGCTTGAATGGCAAAAAGTAAAACAAACTACCAGGCAAACCGGCACGCTGGTATTTAAACAGGATTACACAGGCGGGATTTATACCGATTACAGAACCGGGCAGGAGTTTATCATCAAAAAACGGGACTGATCATTAACAAACACTTTCCAAATAACAAACCAAATTTCCGGCTTCTTGTTATAACAGATAAAAAACTTGCCGGCAAAAATTTTATTAAAAAAATCTCAACACTTTCTGCAAATGGTATAAAAGCAATCCAGCTCAGGGAAAAAGAAATGGATTCATTAACCATGCTTGAAACTGCATTAAAGATCAGGAGCTCAATTAATAAAAATACTTCTCTAATTGTTAATGAGAGGATCGATATTGCTCTTTTAACAAATTCTGCCGGAATTCATTTACCCGGAAACAGTTTCAAACTGAAAGATGTAATAAAAGTGTTTCCGGGAAAATTGATAGGAAAAAGTGTGCATTCAGTCAGCGAAGCAGTTAAAGCAGAAAATGATGGTGCGGATTATCTTTTATTCGGACCTGTTTTCAGAACTCCGGCAAAAATTAAGTACGGAAAGCCGCAGGGTCTGAAAAAATTGAAAAAAGTATGTGATAATGTAAATATCCCTGTTTATGCGGTTGGCGGAATTAATCCGATGAGAATTAAAAAGTGTACAGCTGCCGGAGCATATGGAATTGCAGGTATACGGGAATTTATGATTACGGGAAATATCAGGAAGACAATCAGTATTTACAGGAAAGAGCTTGGAGAGCTGTAATGAAGAAATTAGGAAGATTATATCTTATCACAGATACAGAAATCCAGAAGAAATATTCCCATTACGAAATTGCCAGGATAGCTGTAAAAGCCGGGGCAGATGTTATTCAGCTTCGTGATAAAAACAAACCATCCGGTTTGATTGCAGAAGAGGCAATTAAGATTTCACGCCTGTGCAAAAAGCATAATATTACATTTATCATTAATGACAGGGTTGATATTGCAATGGTATCTGATGCTGACGGGGTTCATTTAGGCAGAACGGATTTACCCATACGTGAAGCAAGAAAACTTCTGGGGAACAGAAAAATTATAGGGGGAACAGCACATAACCTTGCAGAAGCCTTATCATGCCAGGCACTGGGGGCTGATTATATAGGATACGGACATATTTATCCGACCAAAACAAAATTTAAACCTGAAAAACCAAAAGGAATTAAAAAATTATCTGAGATAGTTAAAAAAATTAAAATACCGGTTTATGCTATAGGGGGTATTGGTCCTGAAAATATAACAGATGTTATGTGTACTGAAGTTCACGGCGCAGCAGTTGCAGGCTCTGTTCTAAAAAGCAGTGATCCAGCAAAAACACTGAAGAATTTAAGAAAACTAATTTATGGCTGTTAATAGAAAAAAATGTGTATTAACAATTGCTGGGTCAGATTCCGGTGCCGGTGCGGGTATTCAATCTGACCTGAAGACATTTAAAAATCACGGTCTTTACGGATTATCTGTCATTACAGCAGTAACTGCGCAGAATACTAAAGGAGTACAGTCCTCATATACTTTGCCGCATAAAGCTGTTCTTGAACAGCTGAAAAGCGTTTTCAGCGATTTTGATATTAAAGCGGTAAAAACAGGTATGCTGGCTAATGATAGAATTATTGATATTATTGCTGAAGTGCTGAACAAAGAAAGAAATTTGAAATTAATAATTGACCCTGTCATCCTTTCTAAAAATAAATTTGTGATGCTTAACAAAAA
>LLZO01000002.1 GCA_001567545.1 Candidatus Tepidiaquacellales bacterium OLB5 | reverse complement strand
AAACTTTCTTTTGTATTGCCACGACCTTTAGGTCGTGGATAATTTATAATTATGTTTACGGGTTTTAACCCGCATTTAACAATTTTAATCAGGGCTTGCCGAAGGCACTCCTTCGGAGAAAGCCCGGAAGGTGGTGAAAGCTTAATTCCACGACATAAATGTCGCGGCTAATCAATTTTACTGCCCGTTTCATTCCGCTGTAATCCGTTGTTCATACCTGGTAAACAGAAAAACTTTGTGTACCTTTGTATCTTTGTGTCTGTATTTGTTTCAAAAAATAATTCATTTTCATTACCAATGTCACTTACAATGTCATCACCAATCAGCCTGATTATAGGCTTTAAAAAAAATGTACAATACAAAAACATCACATTTTCACCAAAGGTGTTCCCTGAATTCTATAAAAAAAACACATGTATATTGGCAGTGAAAATGAAGTTATTGTTTCCAAAACCGCTCCGCCCTGCCGTCTTAGTAATCAGGGTAAAACTTAAAAGAATTATATGGCGTTGTTTTGAATGAAAATGTTATGCCTATGGAATAATAAAATTTTTGCAATTTGTGAAATTCGAGGTTATTTCTTTTATCCTTACTGCAGTGAATACCCAAAAGCAAAAAACAATTTATAACTCAATAAATTAAATATAATTAACATGTAAAGAATATCATAAAACCTAGTATTGAATGTGCAATAAATTTAAATTAAACTTACAAAGTTTTTCAATTAAAAACTGATTTTGAAGAAAATATTTAAATATATTTTATTTTCTATTTTACTGGTGTTTTTATCAGCGCAAACCGTTTTATCACAAACAGGCGCAGGAAGTGATTTCAGTTTAAAACTTAAAGATAAACCTGTATTTTTTAACTCAGTATTTTCAACTCCCCCGCTCAGCGATACACAGAAAACAGAAAATAAAATAAACAGCGGCAGCCAGTTCAACAAACCTGCTTACAAAATAAATTATTATAAGTTTGCTGCTATTACCGGTGCTACTGCCGGAGCTTTCTGGTGGCTGCATAATTACCAGAAAAATGCATGGTGGAGCGGTCAGCGCGGAAAATTCCATTTCCAGAATGACTGGGATTACTCAATGAGCGCTGATAAAACAGGGCATTTCTTTGACGGGGCTTTTATCCAGGCATTATACAGGGGAGCGTTTGAATGGGCCGGATTTTCACCAACTGCATCAGTCTGGCTGGGCGCTGCCTTCAGCATTGCTTATATGACCGATATTGAAATTGAAGACGGATTTGCGACTGACTGGGGATTTTCACCAGGCGACCAGATTATGAATGTTACAGGAGCTTTATATCCCGTTGCGCAGTTTTACTGGTCTCCTTTAAGAAGCGTTAATTTTAAATGGAGCTACTTCCCATCTGATGACCTGAGAACCGGGAAAAAGAACGGCGCTTTCCTTGATGATTATAACGGGCAGACTATGTGGATGTCTGTAAATGTTCATGATTTCCTCGGGGAAAAGGCTAAGAATTTCTGGCCCGATTATCTGAATATTGTAACCGGTTATGGTGTTAACCATTACCAGGATTATGACAAGAGGTATGCTGATTATTTTATTGGGCTTGACCTTAACTGGGAAAGAATAATACCGGGAAATTCAAAATTTATGTTATGGCTTAAAAATGTTATTAATCATTTCAGATTTTTACCCCTGCCTGCAATTAAAATAAACAAACACGGCGTATATTATACAGTTAACTGGTGATGAAAAAAATAAAAATATCTTTTACTGCATTAATAATTTTTCTGTTATCCGCAGTGAATATTTATACCGGAGATAACGGTTTAATAGAAAATAAAATTAAGCTGAAGCTTAAGGAGAAATCTGCTCCGGAAAAATTCCGTTTATCAGAAGACCGGACAAAAACACTGTTATCTTTCGAAAAGAATACCACGGTTATAATGCCGCCCGAAAACATGCTTAAAGGAAAGTTAAATAAAGATAAGAAGTATAAGATCAATCCTGTAAAAATGACAATTCTTGGAGTTGTTGGTGCAGGGGTGTTCACCGGATTCCATATTTACTATGCAAACACATGGTGGAAAGATCAGCGTGATTTTTTTAAGTTTGCAGCCGATGGATATTATGCAAGAAATATGGATAAAGCTTCACATGTTTACACAGCAAATGTTTTTACTGTAGTATCTGCAACTGCTTATGAATGGGCAGGAATGGCTCCCGGTAAAGCATTACTTTACGGAGCTATAACATCTTTTGCATATGAAACATATATTGAAATCAATGATGGATTTGCGCCAAACTGGGGCTTTGACTGGGGAGATGTTGGCGCTAATGTTTTCGGTGCAGTTTACCCGTTTTTACAGGAAGAAATTAAACCTTTAAAGCATATCAATTTTAAATGGAGCTTTAAGCCGGAATGGCTTAAGAAAAAAAACCTCTTCACAGCAGGATGACCTGCTTGATGATTATACCAGTATGAATTTCTGGATGAGCGTAAACCCGATGATTGTTCTGCCAAAATCTGTAACAAATACAAAGTTTTACCCTAATTTTCTGGCAGTAGCGCTTGGAATGAGCATTAAGGATGCCAGCCATACAGCAGGCAGCCAGCGCGCTAAAGTTGAGTGGATCCTTTCACTTGACTGGGATGTAAATCAGCTTCCCGGAAATTCTGATTTTATGAAAAAATTAAAGAAAATCCTGAATTTTTACCACTTCCCTGCCCCTGCTGTAAAAATTTCTCCTGAGGGAGTTTGGTATGGACTTTATTTTTAACTAATTTTCTCTTATTTTTGTAGCTTTAATAGAAATTCATATAGTCAAAAAAGATGGCAAAACAACAAACATTTGCAGATAAAGCAGGAAAATTAGGCAAAAAAGCTGAAACAGTTATCGATCCGGATTCCGGCAAAGAAACCAAGCTGCTTAATGTAAAATTCATTGAATCAGTAAAAACCGAAAAAGGCACCTGGAAATTTCTCGAAAGAATGCAGAAGGTGTATGAATCATCATTAAAACCATATAAACCGTAAATTAAAATTAACTATAGGGGCACTTGCCCCGTGAGTGGAAGTATATTATAATGTCAAAAGTTTGTCAATTAACCGGAAAAAAGCCTCTATCAGGCAACCATGTTTCCCACGCTCATAACAAGACCAAGCGGAAACAGTTACCAAATCTTAGGACAAAAAGGATCTGGGTTGAAGAAGAAAGTAAATTTGTTACTTTAAAAATTTCAACCAGAGCTTTAAGAACTCTCAAGAAAAAAGGTTATGCAAAAATGGTTGCAGAAATGAATGCAGCTTAATTTTATTTTATTTGATTTTAAGGAGTGTAAATTTTTATTTACACTCCAATTTTTTTGTCTGAACTATAGTTAATAATCTGTTAAGTTAATAAGGTTTTGCCGAACACACCACAAATAAGCATAATTATCCCCACACTTAACGAAGAAAAACTCATCAGTTCAACCCTTAAGCAGTTCACACCGCAATTAAAGGAAAAATTCCGTTTAGAGATCATAATTTCTGACGGCGGGAGTACAGATAATACACTGAAAGAACTTACCCCTGCAGCAGATAAAATAATAACAGAAATTCCGGGAGTAAAACAAAACATCCCGAAAGGCAGGAATGCCGGCGCAAAAGCTGCAGCCGGTAAATACCTGTATTTCATAAATGCAGATACAATTTTAAAAGATGCAGAATTGTTTTTTACTGCTACTCTTTTGGCATTTGATGATATAAAAAATCATGCGCTTACCTGCAGGTTCAATGTATTTCCTGAAGATATAAAATTATCCGATAAATTATTTCACGGGTTTTACAATAATTACGTCCGCCTGCTGAATAAGGCCGGAATGGGTATGGGCAGAGGCGAGTGCCAGATGGTACGGCGTGATATATTTGAAAAAGTAAATGGTTATAATGAAGAGCTTGCTGCTGGCGAAGATTATGACCTTTACCGCCGGATAAAAAAACTCGGTAAGGGTAGAATTAAATTCCTTAACGATATCATTATATACGAATCACCCCGCAGGTACAGGAAATACGGCTATTTCAGGGTTTTTGCTGCATGGACAAGGAATTCATTTTCAGTATTCTTCAAGAACCGCTCAGTAAGCAAAGAATGGGAAGCAGTAAGATAATTTAAAAATGTCAAATTCCAAAATCCAAATTACAAAAAGTTAATAGACACAAAGACACAAAGGTTTCAAAGATTCACAAAGAAATATATAAATAAAGCTACAAAAATATAAAAAACACTTTTAATTGATAATTCTTTTTATTCCATTTTTAATTAATTCAACATTAAAATTAATTAAGTATCCTAAACGTTTATTTGTTAGATTAAGATGGCTAAGTACTTGAGCATACCATAATGGATTAACCTGTTCTACTGCTTTTATTTCAACAATAACCAGATTTTCTACAAACACATCAAGCCTAAGCCCTTCTTCAAAAATCATTCCATCATATTTTACCGGAAGATCGATTTGCCTGACAGCATTTAAACCTGCTTTATGCAATTCATATACAAAACATATTTCATAAATTTTTTCGAGTAAACCCGGACCTAAAGTTTTATGAACTTTAAAAGCTGAATTCACTATTATTTTACCGATTTCTTCTTCTCTTTCACTTAATGGTAGATATTGTTTTGTTTTTTTTAAATTCCATACAATTTAACAGATATATACTTTCTTTGTGATCCTTTGTGCACTTTGAGTCTTGGTGTCTAAAAAATTTAAACTGTCAGATATATTCCGGGGACCAGATAATTTTTCACATAATCAGAAATAGAATCATCGAGCTTCATTATATCATTATTAAATCCGGCTGAGCGGAGCTTGTTTATATTAGCTTTGCTGAAATACTGGTATTGGTCTTTTATATTATCAGGCATATCTATCCATTCGATTTGCATATCTTTTCCTAATGCTTTAAAAACTGCGGAAGCAGCTTCCAGCCAGGTTGAGGCTGTTCCAGAACCGATATTATAAATACCTGCATTATCTTTTCCGCTGCCAAGCACCGGGTCAAAGAATACCGTCATTTCAACAGCATCCTTTATGTATACAAAATCGCGCTGCTGCTCACCGTCTTTATATTCTGGTTTAAGCGAGCGGAACAGCTTCAGCTTCCCTGTTTCTTTGATCTGGTCATAAGCTTTATTTACCATTGAGCGCATTGAGCCTTTGTGGTTTTCATTAGGACCGAATACATTAAAATATTTCAACCCTGTGAATTTACTTTCAAGCTTATTTTCAAGCACCCACATATCAAACATCTGTTTTGATAAACCGTATTTATTCAGCGGCTTTAAACGGGGAACAATTGTGTAATCATCATCAAATCCGTTTGAACCGTCACCATAGGTGGCTGCGCTTGAGGCATAAATATATTTAGCTCCGGAACTAAGACACCATTTACCCAATGATTTGGAATATTCAACATTATTTTCAATTAAGTATTCCATATTTTTTTCAGTTGTAGAGCTGCATGCGCCCATATGATAAAGGGAATCTACTTTATAATTTATGGAACCCTTGTGTACCTGTTTTAAGAATGTATCCTTATCAATAAAATCAGCATATTTCAAATCAGCCAGGTTACTTTGTTTGGTGCCTTTTGTGTCTTCGTCAACAATAATAATTTCATTTA
>LLZO01000001.1 GCA_001567545.1 Candidatus Tepidiaquacellales bacterium OLB5 | reverse complement strand
AGCAATAAAAACTTTACCGCTCCTGTCAGGTCCTTAGACCTGAGAGATTCCCCCGTTGTTGGTCTTATGACCAACAACAAACTATAATATATTTTTTTGTGAAAACACCAACAAAGCAGGTAAAGCAGATATAAAAAAAGGACGGCTTCATCAGCCGTCCGGGGAGTAAAAAGGAGAACAAATAAAAATTATTCTAATACATGAATATTCTTTTCAGCGCAGATATCCTTTAGCTGTTTTGGCCAAATTGTTACGCTTACTTCGCCTAAATGCGCTTTCCTTAACAGTAACATCTGCAGCCTGGATTGTCCTATTCCGCCGCCAATGCTTAGCGGTACTTCATTATTCAGAACTGCTTTATGATACGGGGTTGAAACAAGATCAAGCTGGTTGGAAAGCTTTAACTGTTCCCTGAGTGTTTCAGCATTCACCCTGATACCCATTGATGAAAGCTCATGTCTGCGTTTGGTCAGGTGGTTCCACACAAGTATATCGCCGTTAATTCCGTGATACTGCTCGCCGTTCTTTGTAATAGTAGGTGTTACCCAGTCATCATAATCAGCAGCGCGCATTTCATGCGGGTAACCGTCTTTTAACACCCAGCCGATTCCAATAATGAATACTGCCGGATATTTCTGAAGTATCTGTGTTTCTCTCTGTTTTCTTGGAAGATCGGGGAACATTTCAAGTATTTCTTCTGCATGAAGGAACACAAGCTCTTCGGGCAGATTCGGGAACCGGGGATCTTTTAACTGCGGGAACATTTCCTGTACATGTTTTTCTGCGCCAACAAATACTTTCCATATCTTCTTAACTATCATCTTCAGGAAATCCAGGTTCCTGTCTTCAGCATTAATTACACGCTCCCAGTCCCACTGGTCAACATAACTGGAGTGGTCATGGTCCAGGAAGTAATCTTTCCTTACTGCTCTCATATCGGTATTTATGCCTTCACCAGGCTTCAGGTCAAACTGTTTAAGAGCTACCCTTTTCCATTTTGTTGCAGCCTGTACTACCTGTGCTTCAATCCTTTTTGGCAAGCCAAGTCCTGCCGGAAACTCAACCGGTGTACGTGAACCGTCACGGTCTAAATTATCATTAACACCGCTTTCTTTATCAACAATAAGCGGTACCTGTACCATCATCAGGTTAAGTTCTTTATTCAGATTTTCTTCAATGTAGCTTTTTACTGCGTAAACAGCTTTTTGTGTATCTTTTTTACTTAATAATGATGTGTAATTATCAGGAAGGATTTTTGATACTTCCGGGTAAGTGCTGATTCCGGGACCTGCAAGATCCGCTTTTTTATCTGACATTTTTTTTAATTCTCCGTTAATTTAAATTGGTAAAACAACAAAAAACACTTTTCCTATTATACAAAATTAAATTTTTTATACTCTTTTAACTATGATAATTATCAATCCGTTAACTGATATAAATCATAAAAAAACCTGTCATTTGGTTTGAATACAACCAATTACAGGTTAAAATAAAAAATTTATGCTGTTTTTGCTTTTATTTTAAATTGCAGTCAGCTCTTCACTTCTGAAATTGTATGACAGCTTTTCCTTAAGCAGTTCAACCTGGTCAGCAATAAGAGCGGCTATTTCATGGGTATTCAGCCGGTCTGTATTAATTACCATATCATAGTGATAAGGTTCCTTCAGATCAACCCCGAACAACTTTTTTACATATTCATAACGCTGCTGGTCTTCTTTCTTAACATATTCTTCTGCCTGTTTAAGTGATAAATTATAATCCTCTACCAGGTGTTTAACCCTTTTGTGAAGAGAACCTACAAGCCTTATATGAAGGCCGTTATGATGATGTCTTGTAATATAAAACGAACCTCTCCCTACTATAATTGCATTTCCAATATCAGCAAGCTTTAAAATTGACTTGCTGATATTATGTGCCATTTCTCTTTTAGTAGGATGAAGCCCGAACAGCTCTTCGAACATAGTCTGAATATCAGAGAAATTCCGCTCCGGCAGAAAAGCCTGCATTCCGTTAAGGTGATAATCATCGATAACCTGCTTTATAAGATCTTTATCATACAGCGTCCATGGGCACTCATCCGGTGCGGAGTTTTTGCTAAGTTCATCAAGCAGCATGTTTGTTACAGCTGATTCGCCTGTGCCTGCTTCCCTGGAAATTGTAATAAACGGCAGCAGCCTGGGGTGATAACCATCGCTTTTTGTAAGTTCGTTTCGTTTTAACTGGCAGAAAAGGTAAGACTTGCTTAGATCAACAAATTTGTTGTATTCCATAAACACTAACCTCCTTTTCAGTTGGCTGGTATAATATTTGAGGCAAATTGATTTTACCCAATTCACCTTTCAATTCAAATATAACACAGAAAAGGCTTCAGGTAAATGATTGTTGTCAGAAAAATTTATGATTATTATCCTGCTTATAAAACTATATGAATCCCGCGCGACAAAAAAAGCCTGCTGATTTATCAGCAGGCTAATTCACTATTTGTCTATTTCACTATTTCGCTATTTTAATAGTACCATCTTCTTCGTATCCTTATATCCATTCGTTTCCAATGTGTAAAAATACATCCCTGATGCCAGATTACTCCCATCAAACTTCACTTCATAACTGCCTGCAAGTTTGTATTCGTTGTAGCTGAAAACTTCCTTGCCAAGAATATCATATACCTTTAGCGTTACCTGTGCATTCTTAGGTATTTCATATTTTATGATGGTGGTTGGATTAAACGGATTCGGGTAATTTTGATACAGCTTATACGTCTTAGGGATATTGGTCAGAACTTTATTTGTAGTCTTTGCTGTATTTACCTGTTCCATTACCTTTATATCACCGCTTAACTTTTCTATAAATTCCTTTTCGTTCACCGGATTATAATTCTCTATCCTGCTTTCAAATATACGCTTTTCTTCTTTTGTGTAAACTATCCTGTTTTTGTTTTCTGAATTATCACCGTATAGTTCATTTTCTGTTTCTATCCTGTCTGATTCTTCTTTCTGAACTTTAAATATATCCTTTGCTATCCTGTGAGCAGGATTCTTATCCAGCAGCTTTTTGATCTTTGATTTGCTGTTTATAATACTGTTATCACTTAATGAGCCACCCTGTCCCATCATAAACACAACTGCGCTTCTGTCCCAGCTTGCGTTAAGACGTACTATCGGGTCTGGGTGATTGTTCATAATGTTCTCATATCCTGCTACAGCTTCGCTGTAGCTTTTTATTTTTACCAGGCACATAAGCAGGTATTTGTATGCTCTTTCAATAAACTGTGCATTGTTCTGATACTGCTGCATTTTCTGCTCAATGTATGTTTTAAGATTGCTGTATAATCCGTTTGTTATTGTCTGATTCCCTGATGTATCACTGTTCAGATAGTTTAAATACAGCTCGCTTAATGCAGAGTTAAAATAAATACTTGTATCGTGGTTATTAATAAGTTCTTTGCATTTGTTTATTGCATCAGCATAATCTTTCTGTTTGCGTTTCTGTATGGCATTATAATACAGAATTTTATCAGTATTGGCTGATTTTTTTGTTTTATTCAGGTTACCTTCTTCAGAACCGCCGGAACCACCTGAAGATGTAATATATACTGTATCATACAAACTTCCGCCAATTGAGCTAATATTCGAGCCAATTATATCTCCCGGGTTAATATCCGGACATTCCGTTAAATTAGGAGTATATGTTACATTTACCGGATTGCTATTGCAGGTTATATCAAATGAAGAACTTGATACTGCAGGACTCCAGTAGTTATCGTATGCGCTGTATGGTTTTGTGCCAAGGCACAGCTCTCCCAGAAAGTTTGGCTGTGTATTTACTGTAAAGCAGTTATTGCCGTTTGGTGAAATAAAAGGATTTGAATATGTTCTGAATTCAATATTATAATTATTTACCGAAGTCAGTTTATTATATCCCCCGAACCACACCCATTGACCATATTCATTCTCTATGGGCGACATCTGCATAATTGTTGAGTTGTTTGACCAGATATTCTGATATGCTGAGTGAAGTGTATTATTATATACATTTACGGCTGAAAACTGCAATGAAACTGCTTTATTGCTGTAAGAATTGTAAAATGTATTATTTTTTATATTACCTGAAATGTTATAGGCAAATATACCTGCATAGGTAATGCCCATTGAGGGATTGAAGCTGTTATATGAAATATAGAACGGAAGCTGAGAAGCCGTTAGGCACTGGATATCTACGGCATATACACCGCCGTTGAATGTATTATTGAAAATATTAAGATAATAAACCGGCGCACCGCCTCCGCCGGGCAAGCCGTCTCCATCATAATTAAAGAACTTTAAGCATTCAGCCGTACTGTTTGAGCCTGCATTAAAAGTATTACCGGCAATTGTGATATTTGTTTCATTTACGGCATTAATGCCGTATAAACAGCTTGTGTTATTGCTTATATTAAACGTATTGTCTGTGATACTGCAAACTGTATTAGTAACTTCAATTGATGCTGCTGCATCATTAAAAGTGCAGTTCTGTATGTTTGTCTGTGAACCTGCGCCGTCAAGTACTATACCGTTCCATATCTCACCTGAATTTATAGAAGTAAACGTGCATCCGTCTGCATCAAGGTATGCGCCGTTGCGGAACTCAATGCTTGCCCCTTCGCCAAGTATAACGCTTGTGCCGGGTTCGGCTTTAAGGTAAGTATTTTCTCCGCTGAATATCATTTTACAGTTATCAGCAATTTCAATTACACTGTTGTCATATAATTCAAATGATGTACCGTTTTCAACTAAAAATTCATTATAATCATTAAAATCTTCAGGACATCTGTTTGATGTGATAAATCTGCCTCCGCTTTGTAATGTATATAAGCAGCCATTTGATACCGGATATTGTGCACCGCAATCCAATACAACAGAAGGTCCATAAATATTTATATTAGTCCCTGAATATTGATAAATTTTTGATGCTCCTTTAAATTTCATTAGGGAATTTCCGGAAATATCTATTGCTGAATTTTCGCCCATTATTAAATTTGCATTTTGCCAAATAACTGCATTTGAATAGCTCTCAAAATAAATATGAGATTTTTCATTGAGATTTGAAGAACCCTGAAGTTCTAATGTACCATAAGGATATACTTCTAAAAATGTATTAGCAAAATAATCATGATATTTTCTAAATCGCATTTTACGCTCTAAATTATTATTGCCTTTAGCTAATATTAATTTTGCATCTCTGTCTATTATAATTGGTGGAAAGTTTAAAAACTCTATACTATATGGTATATTTGGTGTTTTAATTTCAATTGGATTTCCGTTAATTTCATTTTTTTCTATTGTTAGATTTAAAGTTAACGCACCAATTTTATCTTGTAAAAATTCATGATTTTGATAAGGTGCACCAGGTAAATAAGCTGCAGTGCACTCACGTCTAGGATCCAAAGGAATTAAAACATACGGGTTAGGTGTTTCTGTAGTACCTCGGTCATATTTAAAATTTCCAGGATTTTTAGGGCGCGTATGCGACGTACAAGGATTCCATACTTCAATATTTTTATTTACAGGTAAAGGAGTATTTTCGCAATATGCACCGATTTGATATTTTACATCATTAGGTCCATACCAAAATACCCGCAAATCATACCATGCAGGACCTCCTATTCCGTAATCAGCATCAATATCTATTGTGAAAAATTCATCAGGCGGAGTTTCAATAAAAGGTACTTGTGTATACCATAAATCAACCTGATATTTGCCATAACCAAAAAGGGCTTTAGCGGAACCAACTAAGTTTTCAGCATCATGCTGTAAACAGATTTTATTGTTACTGCCTTGTTGTGGATTATACGTGTCCAACCTTGTTATTGGTACTGGCTGGTCGTTTTGTGAATATAAACCGGCAATAAAATCAGTTGTTATAAATAAATCGGGTTGACTAAATCGTTTTCTGCCAATCAAATTATAACCATATTTGTTGACTAATCCTTCTTTAGCTCCGTTAAAAACCATACTTACAGGATAAATCCTTACATGCAAATAATATGTTGTATTCTTATTTTCGATAACAAGCTCGCAGTTACCCTGAGAGTTAACTTCATAGTCAACAATTAAAAATATTACTGTTAACAGAAAAAAGTGATTTTTTTCATTTTATTTTTTGTTAATTTATTAATTAAGTTATTTAATTAGAACCATTTTACGGCTCTCAATATTTTTACCGTTTATATTTAACTGATAGAAATATACACCTGAAGGTAAATTATCACCGTAAAAACCGGTTTCATGCACTCCGGCATTTAATTCACTTTCTATCAATACATCTATTGTTTCTCCGGCTATATTATATACTGTTAATTTTACTTTAGCTCTTTTATATAACTGAAATTTTATCTTTGTCTGCGGATTAAAAGGATTAGGATAATTTTGAAATAGTTCATACTCCACAGGCAGATAATTAGTATTAGGCTGGATACCGATTGGCGGAAAGTTTAATAAACTGTCAGATCTGATGAGCCAAACATCTGCATCTTCAACTGTAAACCGTGCGCCTCCACCCCATAGTATATCTCCGTTATTAAAAGGTAATATCGAAAATAAATAAGTATAATATTGAGTATGAAAGCTCTTTTGTATAATAATGTTTCCAATAGAATCACATAAAATACTCTTTGCTATATCATTGTAGGTTGCCATAGCATAGCGATTGTTGTTTATAATTTTAAAGTCTGTTAAAATTTCTCTTATGTTACTATTAAGATAATGAGTCGAAATATTGTTGCCAAGGCTATCTATCTTAAGTATAAATGTTCTTCCGATAGTTAAGACAGTATCAGGTGTTCCTCCGCAAATTATGAAGCCATTTGACAATTTTTCAATTTTTGTTCCACCTGCAACTCTATTAAATATTTTCAGACTCTTTTCCCAAAAAATATCTCCAGAATATCCTGTTTTCATAATTAAACATTTAATAGAATCTGAAATTGAACTCATCACAGAACCGGTGTAGATATAACCTTCGCCACCAACCTCAAGAACTGATTTAAACGGTTTATCAAAATCAGCTAAATAAGCAGTATCCCACAAAATACTCCCATTATTGTCTAATTTCATTACATAACTGTCATAACGAAAATCTGTTCCTGAAACAACTAATTGATCTCCGCAAGCTAAAAATCCATTGTCTGATGTTTTGATGATATCATAACACCATATACCGCCTCGGTTATAAAATCTTTTCCATGCAATGTTACCTGAAGAATCTAATTTAAGGGCAAAATGTCCTTCTCCAACCACTACTACTCCTCCATCTCCGGATGATGCACATGCCGTTGATTCATTGCTCACAGAATCAATTATCCTTGTCCATATAGTATCACCTAATTGATTTAGTTTCAGAACATATATAAAATAACCTTGAGTTGTTGGTTTCTTGCTATATCCAACAGCATAAAAGTTATTATTATCTGCTAAACACATATCTACACAGATATCCTGCTGATTATAGGGTCCATTATATATTCTCTGCCAGTAAAACTGGCTGATTAAATTTTGGCAAAAAATTGCACTAAAAATAATTATTACTGCAATTATTAATAATTTACCGGTATTTAGGTTTAAAATTTTCATATTTTCAAAATTTTAATTAATTATATCAACAGATTTTCAGCAAATAATCATAAAATAATACACATTTAAGCAAATAACAATCACTACCTTGATTTACCTGATTAGCTTGATTTGCTTGATTCTGTATTCATCCGATGACTCTAAGTCATCGGATGAATAGGTAAATATAAAATTAAATTAAAAAATTTATTGAAGTTAAATTAA